>NZ_RZSC01000348.1:0-6023 GCF_003998155.1 Mesorhizobium sp. M1E.F.Ca.ET.063.01.1.1 | reverse complement strand
GGCCGAGACAGCGGCGGCACAACCGAAGACCGGTGGGCGGAAGGCCGGCGAGCCCGATCTGACGGCGGCCGATACGCGCCGGGATGAACCCATCGGGCGCGAAGGCAAGCAAACGCTGCCCCAGGCCGAGGCCGATGAGACGGCGGAGGCGGAGACCGAGGCGGAAGATCAGAAGGATCTGGCCCGGCTCGACGGTATCGACGACGCTTCCGAGGCAGCCGCCGGCGAGGACGAAACGCCGCCCGTCTCCGGTTCGCTGCTCGACTATGCCGGGCCGGAGAAGGCCGCCGACGAAGCGGACCAAACGCCGGATTCAGAGACCCGCCAAACCGAAGCGGTGGAAAAGGCGGCCGAACCGACGGTTCAGCGGCCCGTGGCGGGGGCGCCCGCCCCCGACGCAGGCGCGGATGACGACAGCATGACCGCCGACGATTTTCGCGACGCGCAGGACAGCGAGGATTGGGCCGGTTCCGATAGCGACAGCGCCCTGCCCGCGGCTGAAAGGCCTGTCGAAGCGAAAGCGGTATCGCCGGAACGGCCGCGCCTCGAGATGCCGCCGCTCAAGCTTGAAGGCTTCGTGCCTTCGGCTTTTTCCACCGGCGAGGAGGCCAGGGCGCCCGACACGTCCATCGTCGCCAGGCTGCCGGTGCCGCTGCTCATCCATTCCGGCGATGTGCTGTATTACGCCAATCACGCATTCCTCGAACTCACCGGCTATGACGCGCTTGAGGACCTTACCGATGCCGGCGGGCTTGGCGCACTGTTCGCCGAGCACTACGCCAACGACGGCGAGCCCGACGAAAGCGACCGTTCGCTGAAGCTCACGACCCGCCAGGGTCAGGAATTCCCGATCGATGCGTTGTTGCGCTCCGTGCCGTGGCGCGGCGGCAAGGCGCTGATGCTGGTGGTGCGCCGCACGGGCGAGGACGAGGCGCCAGCGGCGAGTTTCAGCGCGGCGAATGACGAGCCGAGCCAGCAGCCGGATGTTTCGGAGCTGAAGTCGCGCATCGCCGAAATGCGCACCATCATCGACACCGCCACCGACGGCGTGGTGCTGATCGGCCGCGACGGCAATATCCGTTCGATCAGCCGCCCCGCGGAAGCCCTGTTCGGCTTCGACACCGATGAGATCGCCGGCAAGCCTTTCGCTTCGCTGTTCGCCATCGAGAGCCAGCGCGCGGCGCGCGACTATCTCGCCGGCCTTTCCGAGCCGGGCGTGGCGAGCCTGCTCAATGACGGCCGCGAGGTCATCGGCCGCGAGGCGCAGGGACGCTTCATTCCGCTGTTCATGACCATTGGCAGGCTGCCCAACGACAGCGGCTTCTGCGCCGTCGTGCGCGACATCACGCAGTGGAAGCGCGCCGAGGAAGACCTCACCCAGGCGCGCGCCGTGGCCGAGCGGGCCTCCTCGCAAAAGACGGATTTCCTCGCTCGCATCAGCCATGAGATCCGCACGCCGCTCAACGCCATCATCGGCTTTTCCGAGCTGATGGTGGACGAGAAGTTCGGCCCCGTCGCCAATGACCGCTACCGCGACTATCTGCGCGACATAAACCGGTCGGGCAATCACGTGCTCGACCTCGTCAACGACCTGCTCGACATCTCCAAGATCGAGGCCGGCCAGCAGGAAATGGCCTATGAGGCGGTATCGCTCAACGACACGCTGGCCGAGACAGTGGCGATGATGCAGCCGCAGGCCAACCGCGAGCGCGTCATCATCCGTTCCAGCTTCGCCTCGCGGCTGCCGGAGGTGGTGGCGGACTTGAGAAGCGTGCGCCAGATCGCCCTCAACATCCTGTCCAATGCCATCCGCTACACACAGGCCGGCGGCCAGGTGATTGTCTCGACCGCCTACGAGGCCTCCGGCGACGTCGTCATGCGCGTGCGCGACACCGGCATCGGTATGACCCAGGCCGAGATCGAACAGGCGCTGAAGCCGTTCAAGCAGATCAATGCGCTGAAGCGCGGACGCGGCGACGGCACCGGCCTCGGGTTGCCGCTGACCAAAGCGATGGTCGAGGCGAACCGTGCCCGCTTCACCATCACGTCAACTCCCGGCGAAGGCACGCTGGTCGAGGTCGGCTTCCCTTCCACGCGCGTGCTCGCCGAATAATCGCGTCTTGAGCGGTTCAGCTTCTCACAGAATCGCTGATCCGCTCCAAACGTTTGATTTTACGCAATTCCGGACGGAAAACCGCTGCGCACTTTCCTGGAATTGCTCCAGGAAAAGAAAAAGGCGTCCAGTGGACGCCTTGAAAGATGGGATTGCTGTCACAACGGGGACTTGAGCGAATCTGATCCTCAGGGGACGAGGAACGGGATTTCTCCCTCAAGTTATACGCGACTATCGGCGTCGTCCCTTAACAAGTCCTTACCGGGGGCCGAAAAAATTTACGAATGTGTACCACTCGTGAAATCTAGGTAAATTCGGTCGCCAGAATTCGTTTACTATTTCGAGGGGCTTATTCCGCCAGCTGCGGCAGGTTCCTGAACAGCTCCAGCGCCTCGGGGTTGGCGAGCGCTTCCTTGTTCTTGATGGCGCGGCCGTGGACGACGTCGCGCACGGCGAGCTCGGTGATCTTGCCGGACTTGGTCCTTGGAATATCGGTGACGGCAACGATCTTGGCCGGCACGTGGCGCGGGCTGGCGCCGGTGCGGATCCTGGCGCGGATGCGCTTTTCCAGATCCTCGTCGAGGCTGACGCCGGCGGCCAGCCGGACGAACAGCACGACGCGCACGTCATTGTCGAAATCCTGGCCGATGCAGAGCGCTTCCAGGATCTCCGGCATCTGCTCGACCTGGTTGTAGATCTCGGCCGTGCCGATCCTGACCCCGCCCGGATTGAGCGTGGCGTCGGAGCGGCCATGAATGATGATGCCGCCATGCGCCGTCCATTCGGCGAAGTCGCCATGACACCAGACATTGTCGAAGCGTTCGAAATAGGCCGCGTGGTACTTCTTGCCTTCCGGATCGTTCCAGAAGCCGATCGGCATCGCCGGGAAGGCTTTGGCGCAGACGAGCTCGCCCTTCTCCTGCCGGATCGGCTTGCCGTCGTCGTCCCACACGTCGACGGCAAGGCCGAGGCCCGGTCCCTGGATCTCTCCGGTCCAGACCGGCTCTATAGGCACGCCGAGCACGAAGCAGGAGACGATATCGGTGCCGCCGGAAATCGAGGCCAGATGCACGTCCTTCTTGATGCCGTCATAGACGAAGCGGAAATCCTCCGGCGACAGCGGCGAGCCGGTGGACGAGATGGTGCACACGCTGCCAAGGTCATGGCTCTTGATGGGCTTCAGCCCTGCCTTGCGCACGGAATCGATGAACTTCGCCGAGGTGCCGAAATAGGTCATCTTCTCCGCGTCGGCGAAATCGAACAGCGCATTGCCGTCGGGATAGAAGGGCGAGCCGTCATAAAGCAGAAGCGTCGCGCCCGAGGCGAGGCCCGAGACCAGCCAGTTCCACATCATCCAGCCGCAGGTGGTGAAGTAGAAGAAGCGGTCGCCGTCGAGCAGGCCGGCATGCAGCCGCTGTTCCTTGACGTGCTGGATCAGCGTGCCGCCTGCCGAGTGCACGATGCATTTCGGAATGCCGGTAGTGCCCGATGAGAACAGGATGTAGAGCGGGTGCGAAAACGGCAGCCGCTCGAAAGCGAGCGCCTTGGCGGCGAAGGGCGAGAGCGCTTCTTCCAGCGCCGCCGCCTTGTCGATGGTGGCGGCGACATCGGCCGAGGTGCCGAGATAGTCGACGATCAGCACCTTGCGCACGGTCGCCAGTTTCTCGGCCACCGCCCGGACCTTGTCGGCGACCTCGATCGCCTTGCCGTTGTACCAGTAGCCGTCGGGCGCGATGAAGACGACCGGCTCGATCTGGCCGAAACGGTCGAGCACGCCCTGCTCGCCGAAATCGGGCGAGCAGGAAGACCAGACCGCGCCGATCGAACTTGCCGCCAGCATGGCGGCGATGGTCTCGGGCATGTTGGGCATCATGGCGGCGATGCGGTCGCCCTCCTTGACCCCAAGCGACAGGAAAAGCTGCTGCAGACGCGAAGTGAGTGCGTTGAGCTCGTTCCAGGACAGCCGGCGCTCGACCTTGTCCTCGCCGCGAAAGACGATGGCCAGGCCGCCGCCGGTCTTCTTCAAAAGATTCTCGGCGAAATTGAGTTTTGCGTCGGGGAAGAAGGCGGCGCCCGGCATCTTCTCGCCATCGACGAGAACCCGCTCGCCCTTGTCGCCGACAAGGCCGCAGAAATCCCAGACCAGGCTCCAGAATGCTTCGCGATCGTCGATCGACCAGCGATGGAGCTCGGCATAGCTGGAGAAAGTCTCGCCTGACTTCTCGGCGGCGGCCTTCATGAAGGCAGTCATGGGCGCGGAGGCGATCCGGTCCTGCGTCGGCGTCCACAAGGGGGTGTCGGCGGCCATGATCGTTCCTCCCAAAGCGCGTCGCGATTGCGGCAGTTAAGCCTGATATCGCCTGCGTCGTTGTCCCAAAACCGGCGTGGCGTTTGCGGGCCGGACGGGCCTATGGCTTATGCATACCGCAGCGCGGCAGGGCAAGATTTTGTTGGAATGGCCGGCACGGAACCGGCGTAAATGCCATGGCAAGGCCATAAAGACTTGAAAAGCGTCGGCGCTCGGTTACACCCGTCGGGCGGTTTTGTCGGCAATGGAAGCATACGGGGCGAGATGCCATCATCTTTGATCCGGCGGGGGGTATGGGTGATCGGCGTTGCGGTGCTGGTCATCGCGCTGGCCGTGGCCGCCCTGCCGCTGATTGCCTCGACCCGCATCGTGCGCGACCGCATCGCCTGGGAATTGAGCGCCTGGAGCGGTTTTCGCGTAACGATCGACGGTTCGCCGCGCATCGAGGTGTGGCCGAAGTTCCGGGCGATCCTCAGCGATGTGACGCTGTCGCAATGGACCGAGACCGACGCGCCGCCGGTGATCGAGGCCGAGCGCGTCGAGGTCGACCTCTCGGCCATGGCCGCCCTGCAGGGCGACGTCCAATTCTCGACAGCAAGGCTGGTGCGGCCGACGATCAGGGTCGAGCGCACGGCGAGCGGCTTCTATCTGCCGCCGCTGCCCAGCGGCGGCCGCATCACGCGCTCGATCGACACGGCGCGCGGCGTGGTCACCGCGAACCCGCAGAAGCCCGATCTCGGCAGACTGCCCTCCGATCCGTTCGGCACCGTCGAATTCCGCGACGGCCGCGTCGTGACCTCGGCGGGCGGCAAGGACACCGAGATCCTGAGCAGCCTCAGCGGCCAGGTGAACTGGGCGGCGATGAACAGCGACGCCACGCTCACCGCGACCGGCATATGGCGCGGCGAGAGCGTCCAGATCGATTTTTCCTCGGCGAGGCCGCTGGTGCTGTTTGCCGGGGGCACCGCGCCCGTCACGTTCGCCTTCAAGGCCGCGCCCGCCACCTTCTCCTTCGACGGCGTCGCCTCGATGTCCGACAACGCCTATCTGGACGGCCAGGCGAAATTCGCCGCCCCTTCGCTGAGACGCCTGCTTGAATGGTCGCAGGCCGGCATCGCGCCGAGTGCCGCGATCGGCTCCGTCTCGGTCGCCAGCAAGGTGACGGCGTCGGCCGGGCGGGCGAAATTCGAGAACACGACGGTGGCGCTCGACAACAACCCCGGCATGGGGGCGCTGGACTTTTCGTTCAGCGAGGCCCTGCCCGTCATTTCCGGCACGCTTGCCTTCGACACGCTTGACCTTCGATCGTTCCTTTCCGCTTTCACGCCGATCGCTCCCACCGGCGACAAAGGCCCAGGCGAGATCGACACCAGCTTCGCCGACAAGATCAACCTCGATCTCAGGCTGTCGGCGGCGCACGCCACCGCCGGCCCGGTACAACTGGCCGACGTCGCCGCTACCGCGCAGGTCAAGAACGGGCTTGCCGTCTTCGACATCTCCGACGCGTCAGCCTTCAACGGCAACATCCAGAGCAGCCTGCGTTTCGACCGCAAGCCGGACGGCACTCAGGTCGAGATGCGGCTCCTGGCGTCGGATGTCGAC
>NZ_RZSC01000347.1:0-6035 GCF_003998155.1 Mesorhizobium sp. M1E.F.Ca.ET.063.01.1.1 | reverse complement strand
ACGCCGCGGCGGTTCTCGTGCCCAAGGAGGCGGTGTTCGACGGCTGGCGCAAGACGGTGTCGCTCAACGTCACGCTGTTCGTGCTGACGGCGGGCGTGCTGATCGTCATCCTCTATGCCTATTTCGGCCAGGCGGCGCGCGCCCAGGCGGCCGACCGCATCTATCTCGAGGCGCATCAGCGCATCGACATGGCGCTGGTGCGCGGCCGCTGCGGCTTGTGGGACTGGGACATGGTGCGCGGCAAGATGTACTGGTCGCGCTCGATGTACGACATGCTGGGCTACGAGCCCTACGATACCATGCTGTCGTTCGGCGAGGTCGACGAGATCATCCATCCCGACGACGGCGATCTGTTCCAACTCGCCAACCGCATCGTCGAGCGCGAGATCGACCATATCGACCAGGTGTTCCGCATGCGCCACGCGGACGGGCAATGGGTGTGGATGCGCGCCCGCGCCCAGGTGATCGACCCGGAGGCGCCGGAGATCCAATTGATCGGCATCGCCGTCGATGTCACCGAGCAGCGTCACCTGGCGCTGCGCTCGGAAGCGGCGGATATGCGGCTGAGGACGGCGATCGAGAACATCAACGAATCCTTCGTGCTGTGGGATGCCGCCGAGCGGCTGATCATGTGCAATTCCAAATTCCAGAAGGACAACGGCCTCTCGGATCGCGACGTGGTGCCGGGCGCGACCCGCGACATGCTGGAGGAGCGCATGCTCGCCTTTGCCTCGGAGCGCAGGCTCGCCAATGCCAACGGTCCGCATGGCGGCGTCACGCTGGAGCGCCAGCTCGCCGACGGCCGCTGGCTGCAAGTCAATGAGCTCAGGACCCGGGACGGCGGCATCGTCTCGGTCGGCTCCGACATCACCCAGATCAAGCTGCATCAGGAAAAGCTGGTCGACAGCGAGCGCCGCCTGATGGCGACGATCCACGACCTCAGCCTCGCCCGCCGCGCCGAGGAGGAACGCGCCAAGGAGCTGGTCGAGCTCAACCGCAAATACATGAAGGAGACCGAGCGCGCCGAGGCGGCGAACCGGGCGAAATCCGAATTCCTCGCCAACATGTCGCACGAGCTGCGCACGCCGCTCAACGCCATCATCGGTTTTTCCGAGCTGATGGAGCAGCGCCTATTCGGGCCGCTGGGCTCCGAGCGCTACGAGGAATATGCCAGCGACATCAACGGCAGCGGCAAATACCTGCTCGGCGTCATCAACGACATACTCGACATGTCGAAGATCGAGGCCGGCCAGTTCTCGCTCGACCGCGAAGAGATAGACCTCTGCCCGCTGATCAAGGAGACGGTTCGGGTCATCTCGCTGCAGGCGGCGGAGAAATCGATCACGGTGGAGACGCGCATCGCCGATGCGATGCGGCTCTACGCCGACCGCCGCGCGATCAAGCAGATCGCCATCAACCTTCTTTCCAACGCCGTGAAGTTCACTGGACAGGGCGGCCATATCACAGTTCGGGCGCGCAACGCCTCGGGCGCGCTGGTGCTCACCATCGAGGACAATGGCTGCGGTATCCCGAAACAGGCGCTGAGCAAGCTCGGACGGCCGTTCGAGCAGGTGCAGAACCAGTTCTCCAAGAACCATACCGGCTCGGGCCTAGGGCTGGCCATATCGCGTTCGCTCGCCGAACTGCAGGGCGGCGCGCTGAAGATCCGCTCGACGGAAGGCGTCGGCACCATCGTGTCGGTGCGCATCCCGCTGAAGAAGGCGCCGCCGACGGTGAAGGCGGCGGCCTGAAAGCTGACGACGACGACCGCGCGGCGCTGCTCTTGAAAAGTTATCTATTTTATCTATTTTGGATAAAGAGGTGACTTTCATGCGTGTGACATCGACGGAATTCCAACAGAATGTCGGCCGCTTCCAGGACGCCGCTCAGCGGGCGCCGGTCGCCATAACCAAGAATGGCCGGACCCACACTGTGCTTCTGTCGGCGGCAATGTTCGAAGTGCTGGTCAAGGGAAAGGTCGCTAGACCCACCGAGGACCTTGACGAAGAGACGCTGAGGGCTATCGCCGAAAGCGCAGTCCCATCTCAGTATAATGAGCTGGATCAGATGCTCAAAGACTGGACGCCGTGAGCCTGCCCAAGCCTGTTCCCGGCCTGGTAATTTCCTATTCCGACCTCTGGTCGGGCGAGCACAAGGACGGTGTCGAAGAAGGTCGCAAGAACCGGCCTTGCGCCATTGTCGCCGCGCGTCGGATAGTGGAGGGGCGCGAGGTCGTGACGGTGGTTCCGATCACACATTCTGCCCCGTCTGACCCTGCCGACGCCATCGAGATGCCCGCGGCTCTCAAGGCTCATCTTGGGCTCGACGGCATGCCGTCATGGGTCGTAGTAAGCGAAACCAACGATTTCCTTTGGCCAGGACCTGATCTCAGGCCAATACCGGGAAGCAATCCCCTCCCGCTTCCACTACGGCATGCTGCCGCCACGCTTCTACGCCTATCTGCGCGATCGGCTCCTGCAGGCGCATGCGCGCCGCCGGCTCCGCCGGGTGCAACGCACCGAGTAGTCGCGCGATCTCAGGACTCCAAGTGCGCCTTCTCCAACGCATCAACGAGTTCGGCAACAGTGAGTTTGCCGCCATTGTCAGCGATCAACTTCCTTAGCCGCACATCCATAGCGCTGGAGAGTTGGTCGAAGCTGATGGTGCTATCCGGACCTGTCATGGCTTTACCGAGGCGCATCGTAACGCCGCCGGGGATGTGCTCGCCACTGGTGTTCTTTTCGGCGTAAGCCGTGCTGCCCACGGCGCCGGCCAGCGCCACGAAGCCAAGGGCGAGCTTCGTGGATTTTCTCAGGGGTCTTCTCTTATTGCATCGTCACCTTCGATGCGACCAGGCGGGCGTTGCGACGCTCCCGCACGAAGCAGAAGGCCGAAATCCTTGCGGACCTTCCGCGACGTCTCCTTGAGGTGCGCCTCCAGCACACCGAAATCCGGCAGGTCGGTGACTGCCAGAAGCAGATCCGAAAGCCCGGGCGGCACGTCGTCGCGCTGGAACTCTCCGGTAAGACAAAGCCTGATCATCTGGGTCAGGGCCAGATAGAGCTGCCAGGCCTCGCAAAGTTCCTGCCGGACACCCGCAGCCGCGAAGCCGGGCGCCAGCCGCGCCAGCACTTCCGCCGTCGCCGTCACCCGGCGGCCGGGTTCGATCGCGCCAGTGATGACCGCGACCTGGGCGATGAATTCGAGATCGATGAGGCCGCCCGGGATCAGCTTGATGTCCCAGTGGTCGCGCGGCGGCTTTTCCTTCTCGATCAGCGCCCGCATCTCCGAAGCTTCCGCCCTCACCTTGGCGACATCGCGCGGCTGGGCAAGCACCGCCGCTACCTCCTCTTCGACCTCGGCGCAGAGTTCGGCATCGCCGCAGATAGCGCGTGCTCTTGCCAACGCCATGTGCTCCCAGGTCCAGGCGTCCCGATGCTGGTATTTCTTGAAAGCGTCGACATGCGTGGCGACCGGCCCCTTGTTGCCGGAGGGACGCAGGCGCAAGTCGAGCTCGTAGAGCACGCCTTCGGCCGTGGGCGCCGAGACGGCGGCGATCAGCCGCTGCGTCATGCGGGTGTAGTAGTGCGAAGGCGCCAGCGGTTTCTTTCCGTCGGATTCCTCCGCATCCGCGTCGTGGTCGTAGAGCAGGATGAGATCGACGTCCGAGCCCGCGGTGAGTTCGCGGCTGCCGAGCTTGCCCATGCCGAGCAGCGCCACCCTGCCCCCGGCAATCCTGCCGTGGCGCCGTGCGAACTCGGTAGTGACTGCGTTGAGCGCGGCCTCGATGGTGAGGTCGGCTAGATCGGAAAAAGCGCGCCCCGCCCGCGCGGGATCGATCGAACCGGCAAGCAGGCGCACGCCGATCAGGAATTTCTGCTCTGAGGCGAAGATGCGCAGGCGGTCGAGCACGTCCTCATAGGCGCGGTCGCCCTCTATGAAGGCGGCAAGCCGCGCCGAAAGATAGGCACGGTCCGGCAGCTCGGTAAGCAAGGCCGGATCGAGCAGGCCGTCGAACACATGCGGCCGACGTGTGATGATGGCGGCGAGCCGGGGCGCGGCGCCCATGATCGTCGCCATCAGCTTGAGCAGCGCCGGGTTCGACTGCAGAAGCGAAAAGAGCTGAATGCCGGCCGGCAGGCCGGCGAGGAACTCGTCGAAGCGGATCAGCGCCTCGTCGGCGCGGCGCGTCTGGCCGAAGGCTTGCAGCAGCGCCGGCGCCAGCTCCGTCAGCCGCTCGCGCGCTTCGGCCGATTGGGTGACGCGGTAGCGGCCGAAATGCCAGCCGCGGATGACGCGGCAGATGTCGCTCGGGCGCTGGAAGCCGAGCCGATGCAAGGTCTGCAGCGTGTCGGGATCGTCGACGTCGCCGGTGAAGACCAGATTGCCGACGCCGGCGGACAGTTCGGGTGCCGTCTCGAACAGCGCTGCATAGTGACGCTCGACCTGCTGCAGCGAAGCGCGGAAGGCTTGCGCGAACTCCGCCTCGCCGGCAAAGCCGAGCATCAACGCTATGCGCTCAAGCTGCTCGTCCTCTTCCGGGAGGATATGCGTCTGCTCGTCGGCCACCATCTGGATGGCGTGCTCGACACGGCGCAGGAACCAGTATTGCCGGGTAAGCGCATCGCGCGCATCGGCGGTGATCCAGCCGCGCGCGGCGAGCGCGCCCAGCATCGGCACCGTCTCGCGGCCGCGCAACTCCGGAAAGCGGCCGCCGGCAATCAACTGCTGCGTCTGGACGAAGAACTCGATCTCGCGGATGCCGCCGCGGCCAAGCTTGACGTTGTGGCCTTTGACCGCGATCTCGCCATGGCCCTTATGGGCATGGATCTGGCGCTTGATCGAGTGCACGTCGGCGATCGCCGCATAGTCCATGTATTTGCGCCAGACATAGGGCTGCAGTTCCTTGAGGAAGGCCGTGCCCGCGGCAAGGTCGCCCGCCACCGGCCGCGCCTTGATCATGGCGGCGCGCTCCCAGTTCTGGCCGCGCGCCTCGTAGTAGCGAAGTGCTGCCTCGACCGGGATCGCCAGCGGCGTCGAGCCGGGATCGGGGCGGAGCCTCAGATCGGTGCGGAAGACGTATCCGTGCTCGGTGCGGTCCTGCAGGATGCGCACGAGACGGCGGGTGAGCCGCGAGAACAGCTCCGTCGCATCGAGCGGATCGATGACAGCCGGCGCCTCGGGATCGAAGAAGACGACAAGATCGATGTCGGAGGAAAAGTTCAGCTCGTGCGCGCCGAGCTTGCCCATGCCGAGCAAAATCCAGCCAGAGCCACGCGCAGGGTCCTTGGAATCGGGCAGCTTGAGCTTGCCCTGCCCATGCGCGTCCAGAAGCAGGAAATCGACGGCGGCGCGCGTCGAGGCATCGGCAAGGTTGCTGAGACGGCGCACCGTCACCGCGGTCTCGGCTTCGCCGGCAAGGTCGGCCAGCGCGATCAGAAAATGCGCCTCGGCCTTCAATTGCCTGAGTTCCATCATCAGGCTGGATTCGGAAACATTCTCGGCCCGCGCCGCGCGATCGATCGTCTTGCCGATCTCGGTAAGCCGCGCTTCGACCGTCCGCTCGAACAGCGCATCGAGAATGGCCGGCCGGCGACGGGCCGTATCGCGCAAGAAGGGCGACAGGTCGAAAATGGCGGCGAGCAGATCCTGCGGCAGCCCCTCGCCGGCAAGGAACGCAGCCAGGCGTGGAAGACCGTCTTCTTCGGCGGCGTCCGCGATCTCCGACAGTTCGCGCCGGGCACGGTCGCCATCCAATGGGTGAAGCACCAGCGCCGGGCGCAACTGCCATGCGGGTTCTGCTGCTTTCTTCGCCATCCTCGCCGCCATCAATGCGCCTCCCGCGCCGGGAAACTCATGACTACGGACAATCCAGGATTGGCGGGCAAAAGATCAAGCCTGCCGTTGTGGAAAGTCATGATCGCCTTGGCGAGGCTGAGGCCCAGGCCCGAGCCCGGCTGCGAGCGGCTCTTTTCCAGCCGCACGAAACGCTCAGTGGCCCTGGCGCGGTCGGCATCGTCGGGGATGCCATGGCC
>NZ_RZSC01000346.1:0-6061 GCF_003998155.1 Mesorhizobium sp. M1E.F.Ca.ET.063.01.1.1 | reverse complement strand
GATGACGCATTACCGCGAGCCGATCGACTTCTCCGTGCGCAAGCTGGAGGAGGCGGAAAACACGCTGCGCAAATGGAAGCGCGCCGCGGACCTTGCGCCTACGGCGGCAAAGGAACTGCCGGCCGATGTCGTGGAAGCGCTGTCCGACGACCTCGCCACCTACGCCGCCTTCCAGCGGCTGACGCAGCTTGCCGGCGAGGCGAGCGAGTTCAGCGGCGGTGGCGAGAACGCCGCCGCGGCCTCGCTGAAGGCGGCGCTTGCCTTCCTGGGTTTCGATGTCGGTGCCGCTAAGGTGGACGAGGCGGCAATCGCCAAGGCAATCGCCGAACGCCTGGAATTCATCGCCGCCAAGAATTGGGCCGAAGGCGACCGCATCCGTGACGAACTATTGACGCAAGGCGTGCAGCTCAAGGATGGCAAGGATCCAGTCACAGGCCAGCGCGTGACGACCTGGGAGATCAGGCGGTGAGGGGTCTTGGGCGATTGGCGAAAGCGTCGATGACGGCCAATCTCCCCCCTTGCGGGGGAGATGTCCGGCAGGACAGAGGGGGGTGTGACGGAACGCCAGCGTTTGGGCTTGCCCGCTCTCATCCCCGCCATTTCCTGAGAGCGCAGCACTCTCTGGTTGTTACGCTGGAGGGACAGCACCCCCCTCTGTCCTGCCGGACATCTCCCCCGCAAGGGGGGAGATCGGCTGTCGCTTGCGGTTTCGCTAATCTCCAGCATGGGGTCGCATAGCTATGGGTCACGACCTCGTTCCATCCCGCCAGCGCAAGAACGCCAAATCCATGCGGCGCGCGATGACCGATGCCGAGCTCAAGCTTTGGAACGAGTTGCGCGCGCACCGGCTGATGGGAATGAGTTTTCGGCGGCAGGTGCCGATAGGGCCTTATATCGTCGACTTCGCCTGTTCGGCGCATCGCCTCATAGTTGAGGTCGACGGCAGCCAGCATGCCGACGCGGAACACTCGCGACATGATGAGGCAAGAAGCGCCTACCTAAGCGCCAGCGGCTGGACCATCCTGCGCTTCTGGAATGACGACGTGATCCGCGATATCGACAATGTCTGCCAGCACATCGTCATTGCGGCCGGCCTGGCCGGCGCCGATGTGCCGGAGCAAGCAACGCAGGAACTCGTTCCATGATCGACCATCTCGGCATCACCGTTTCGGATTTTGAAAAGTCCAAGGCCTTCTACGACAAGGCGATGGCGCCGCTGGGCGCTTCGCTGCTCTATATGGTGCCGCAGGAATATACCGGCGGCGCCAAGGTGGGCGGTTATGGCCGCGACCGGCCGGTGTTCTGGCTAAGCGCGGGCAAGGAGAAGCCGAAGGACCACCAGCATGTCGCCTTCACCGCGCGCAGCCGGGCCGAGGTCGATGCGTTCCATGCCGCGGCCCTCGCCGCCGGCGGCAAGGACAATGGCGGGCCGGGACTGCGCCCGCACTATCACCCGAACTACTACGGCGCCTTCGTCTTCGATCCCGACGGCAACAATGTCGAGGCGGTCTGCCATGATCCGGAGTGAGCCCATGAAACGGAGTGAGCGATGAGTCTCGACAACCGGCCGGTCTATACGGGCGGCTGCCAGTGCGGCGCGGTTCGTTTCCGCGTCGAAGGTACGCTGGGCGACGCATCGGTCTGCCATTGCCGCATGTGCCAGAAGGCGAGCGGCAATTTCTATCTGCCGCTGGTTTCGGTTCGCGGCGCCAGGCTCGACTGGACGCGCGGCGAGCCGAAGCGCTTCCGTTCCTCGAGTGCGGCATGGCGCGGCTTCTGCGCCGAATGCGGCACGCCGCTGACTTTCGAGGCGCCCGACGGCATGGCGCTGGCGATCGCCGCCTTCGACGATCCAACCGGGATTGCACCGACCATCCAGTGGGGCGTCGAGGCGAAGCTTCCCTATGTCGACGGCATCCCGAAACTGCCGTCCGAGCAGACGATGGGCGATGTCTCGTCAGCGCCCTATCTCGCCGAGCTCGTCTCCTATCAGCATCCCGACCACGACACCGACCAATGGCCGCCGGAGGAAAGATCATGACCGACCAAGTTCGAACAGGCGGCTGCCAGTGCGGCGCCGTGCGCTTCCGCATCAAGGGCAAGCTTGGGCGCCCGTCCATCTGCCACTGCCGCATGTGCCAGAAACAGTTCGGCAATTTCTTCGGCGCGCTGGTGACGGTGCCGAAGGACGGCGTCGAATGGACCCATGAGGAGCCGAGCTATTTCCAGTCCTCGGTCAACATCGATCGCGGCTTCTGCCGCCGCTGCGGCACGCCGCTGACCTACCGCCAGCCGGGCGCGCTGGAGATCGCCATCGGCGCCTTCGACGACCGCTCGGACCTCGCGCCGCAGATCCAGGTCAACTACGCGGTGCGGCTGCCCTGGGTGGAGAAGATCTTCGAGGCGCCGATCCTCGACGACCCCGACTTCTATCGACGGCAGGAGCAGATCATCTCCTTCCAGCATCCCGATCACGAGACGGCCAACTGGCCGCAGCAGGGCCTGAAACTATGACGATCCACAGCGGTTCCTTGCGCACGCTCTATCCAGAGATCGAGCCGTTCGACTCGGGCATGCTCGATGTCGGCGACGGCCACACCGTCTATTGGGAGCGCTGCGGCACCAAGGGCGCCAAGCCCGCCGTGTTCCTGCATGGCGGTCCGGGCGGCACGATTTCGCCGAAACACCGGAGGCTGTTCGACCCGAAACTTTACGACGTCACCCTGTTCGACCAGCGCGGCTGCGGAAAGTCGACGCCCAACGCCTCGCTCGAAGCCAACACCACCTGGCATCTCGTCGCCGACATCGAGCGTTTGCGCGAGATGGCGGGCTTCGACAAATGGCTGGTGTTCGGCGGCTCCTGGGGTTCGACGCTGGCGCTCGCCTATTCCGAGACGCATCCCGAGCGCGTCAGCGAGCTGGTCGTGCGCGGCATCTATACGCTGACCCGCGCCGAGCTCGAATGGTATTATCAGTTCGGCGTCTCGGAGATGTTCCCCGACAAGTGGGAACGCTTCCTGGCGCCGATCCCCGAGGCCGAGCGCGGCGACATGATGGCGGCCTACCGCAAGCGGCTGGTCGGCTCTGATCGCAAGGCCCAGGTCGAGGCGGCACTTGCCTGGAGCCTCTGGGAGGGCGAGACGATCACGCTGCTGCCGGAGCCTGAGACCAGCACGCCGTTCGGCCAGGACGACTATGCGGTGGCTTTCGCCCGTATCGAGAACCATTACTTCGTCCATGCCGGCTGGCTGGAGGAGGGACAGCTGCTGCGCGATGCCTGGAAGCTGAAGGATATCCCCGGCACCATCGTCCATGGCCGCTACGACATGCCATGCCCGGCGAAATATGCCTGGGCGCTGCACAAGGCCTGGCCGAAGGCGGATTTCCACCTGATCGAGGGCGCCGGCCATGCCTATTCGGAGCCGGGGATCTTGGACCGGCTGATCCGGGCGACGGATGGGTTTGCGGGGAAAATCTAGTCGATGTACGGCGTTCCGTCCCACCCCCCTCTGGCCTGCCGGCCATCTCCCCCGCAAGGGGGGAGATTGGATGTCGCCTTCGCTTTCGCAAATCGCCGACGCTGTAGGACAAGCGCCGTCGGCAAAGCTGCCGATCTCCCCCCTTGCGGGGGAGATGTCCGGCAGGCCAGAGGGGGGTGCTCAAGCGCCTTGCCATCATGAAAAAGCAAAGACTTTTCCTCTTCGACACCACGCTCCGCGACGGCCAGCAGACGCCGGGCATCGACTTTTCCGTCGAGGACAAGATCGCCATCGCCAAGCTGCTCGACGAGTTCGGCATCGACTATGTCGAGGGTGGCTATCCCGGCGCCAATCCGACCGACACCGCCTTCTTCCAGAAGAAGCGAACGGAAAGCGCGAAATTCGTCGCCTTCGGCATGACCAAGCGGGCAGGGGTCTCGGCCTCCAACGATCCGGGGCTGGCGGCGCTCGTGCAATCGAAGTCGGACGCCATCTGCTTCGTCGCCAAGAGCTGGGACTATCATGTGCGCGTGGCGCTCGGCTGCACCAACGAGGAGAACCTGGACTCGATAAAAGTCTCGGTCGAGACGGCGGTCGCGTCCGGCAAGGAGGCGATGGTCGACTGCGAGCATTTCTTCGACGGCTTCACGGCCAATCCGGACTACGCGCTGGCCTGCGCCAGGACCGCCTATGATGCAGGCGCGCGCTGGGTGGTGCTGTGCGACACCAATGGCGGCACGCAGCCTTCGGAGGTGCGCGCCATCATCGAAAAGGTGATCGCCAGCGGCATTCCGGGCGATCACCTCGGCATCCACGCCCATGACGACACCGGCCAGGCGGTGGCGAATTCACTCGCCGCCGTCGAGGCCGGGGTGCGCCAGATCCAGGGCACGCTGAACGGCATCGGCGAGCGCTGCGGCAACGCCAACCTGATCTCGATCATCCCCACGCTTTCGCTGAAGCCGGCCTTCGCCGACCGTTTCGAGACCGGCATCTCGGCCGAAGCGCTGACCGGAATATCCAGGCTTTCCCGCGCCTTCGACGAACTCTTGAACCGCGCGCCGGAAGCGCAGGCGCCCTATGTCGGCTCCTCCGCCTTCGCCACCAAGGCCGGCATCCATGCCTCTGCGCTTGCCAAGGAGCCGGCGACCTATGAGCACGTGCCGCCGGAATCGGTCGGCAACCGCCGCCGCGTCATGGTTTCCGACCAGGGCGGCAAGGCCAATTTCCTCGCCGAGCTGAAGCGGCGCGGCATCGAGGTGCCGAAGGACGACCACCGGCTCGACGCGCTGATCGCAGTGGTCAAGGAGCGCGAGGCGGAAGGTTATGCCTATGAGGGCGCCGACGCGTCCTTCGAGCTGCTTGCACGCAAGATGCTGCACGGCCTGCCGGAGTTCTTCACCGTCACCTCCTTCCGCTGCATGGTCGAGCGCCGCTTCGACGCCAACGGCAATCTGAAGACCGTCTCCGAGGCGATCGTGAAGGTCGAGGTCGACGGCGAGGAGAAGATGTCGGTGGCCGAGGGCCACGGCCCGGTCAACGCGCTCGACATCGCGCTGCGCAAGGACCTCGGCAAATATCAGAGCGAGATCGTCGACCTCGAGCTCGCCGACTTCAAGGTTCGTATCCTCAATGGCGGCACCGAGGCCATCACCCGCGTTCTGGTCGAATCGCACGATTCCACCGGCGCCCGCTGGTGGACGGTCGGCGTCTCGGAAAACATCATCGACGCCTCCTTCCAGGCGCTGATGGATTCGATCATCTACAAGCTGATGAAGAACCGCGAGATGGCGGGCTTGGTGGCGGCGGAGTAGGGGCTGAAAAATAGCTCTGAGGCCGAGGGACAGCACCCCCCTCTGTCCTGCCGGACATCTCCCCCGCAAGGGGGGAGATTGGCAGTTCCGCCCGCTGCGCTCCTTCCTGCAACGTTGGCGATTGGCGAAAGCCGAAGAGACATCTGATCTCCCCCCTTGCGGGGGAGATGGCCGGCAGGCCAGAGGGGGGTGGGAAGGAACGAGGCGTTTGTGGCCTGGGATTCCGCGCCGCCCCCCTTGAACCATCAGCGGAAGTCCATTGATCCATCATAATTTTGCGATGGTCATCAGCATGCAGCTGGGCCATAGCGTTGGGCCATGGTCACCGCAACAGCCGAACTCGATCAAGACGCCAGGGCCCGCCGCGGCTTTCTTTTGGCGCTGGGCGCCTATTTCCTGTGGGGGCTCCTGCCCTTTTACATGAAGGCGGTGGCGCATCTGCCGCTCGCCGAGGTGATCGCCAACCGCGTCGTCTGGTCGGTGCCGATAGCGGCCTGTGTTCTGGTCTGGGCCGGCCGCACCGCCGATTTCAAGGCGGCGATCCGCTCGCCGAGGAGCATCAGCATGGCGGCGATCACGGCGGTGCTGATCTCGATCAACTGGGGCATCTATGTCTGGGCGATCGCGGTCGACCGCACCGTCGAGACCGCGCTCGGCTACTACATCAATCCGCTGGTCAACGTGGTGGTTGGTGCGCTGCTGCTCGGCGAGCGGCTCGACCGGCTGCAGATCGCGGCGGTGGCGCTAGCCGCGATCGCTGTGGCGGGG
>NZ_RZSC01000345.1:0-6077 GCF_003998155.1 Mesorhizobium sp. M1E.F.Ca.ET.063.01.1.1 | reverse complement strand
GTGTCTTCCTTGGCGTCGACCTCGCTGGTTTTGCCGTCGGCGACGCGCACCAGCGAGTAGAGCAAAGTCGGTTCTCCGCTGCTGCTGGTCATGGCGGCCGCCGTCGCTGGATCCGTCGCCTGGGCGATCAGGCCCTTCTGCATTGCAGTCCTCAGCGTCGCTTCGTTGAGGTCCGCTTCGGCCTGCTGCCGGCTGGCAGCCAGGTTGGAGTTGAGCGTATTGCGGGCATCGATGGCGTCCTGCTCGGCCTTGCTGATCGACTGCTTGGCGGTGAGGATGGCCGTTTCATAGTCCAGGATCTTACCCTGCAGGTCGGCCACCGATTGTTTCGAATCGAGCAGCCGCGCATTGGCGACCAGGCCCTTCTGCGCCAACGGGCCGATGCTGGTGAGCTGCTGCTGCGCGAGATCCACCTGCTGCTGCTGGTTGGCGATCTTCTTCTGCAGCGATTCGACTTCACCCTGCAGAACGCCTTTCAGGTCGTCGAGTGCGTCCAGCTTCAGCTTCAGCGCCTTCTGGTCGGCAGTGAGGATCTGCATTTCATCAGAGGCTATCGCCTGCACGCGCGGGTCGCCCTCCACCTCTTTCGGCACGTCGAAGCTCTCCTTGCCGGCGAGCTCGGCATCGATGCGGGCACGCTTGATGAGCAGCCGCAGCCGCTGGTCGTCATAGATGTCGAAACTACCCTTGGCCGTGACCAGGTCCTTGCCGAGCTGAGGGCCGTAGTCGGCACTGTGCCGGATGCCGCCGGCGATGCTGAGCGCCTTCAGCACCGTCAGGTCGGGCACATAGGGGAACTGGCCGGGGTTCTGCACCTCGCCTGAGATGTAGAACGGCCGGAACTGCGCCATTTCCACCGAGGCTTCGGGCTTGTCGGGCAGCGCCAGCTTGCGCTGCAGGGCAACCCCGATCGCCGCCGCGATTTCCGACGTCGTCTTGCCGGCCGCTTGCATCTCGCCGACGAAGGGCACCGAAAGCATTCCGGCAGGGCCGACCGTATAGTCGCCGTTGAGCGCCGACCAGTCACGGAACGTGCCGTCGACCGTCTGCCATTCGGCGACGCGGATGTTGAGCTTGTCCTGCGGGCCGAGACGATAGTCTTCGGCCGCTGCCATCTGCGGCGTCAGGAGAGACATCATAAGCGCCACAGCCGCGAATCGGCTGGGCGCCCTGGAAAGAAGACTGCAGGCGAAAGGCAGTCCGAAGGTGTGTTTTTTCAAATGAACGTTTCCGATCCGCTTTGGCCCCATCCGCCCGATGAGATCACTGCCGGATGCCTGCCCCGAGTTCGGCGGGGCAGGCCCGTCGGTCAATAGCTGCCGCGCGACATCCACACGGCAGGCACGGTCTTGACGATGATGCGAATGTCCTCGACCATCGACCAGTTCTCGACATAGTGGCGGTCGAAGGCGACGCGCGTGTCGTAGGACACATCGTTGCGTCCGCTGACCTGCCACAGCCCGGTGAGACCGGGGCGCGACTTCAGATAGTAGACGGCTGCGCTGCCATAGATCTCGAGCTCGTCACGAACCACAGGGCGCGGGCCGACGAGGCTCATATCGCCCTGCAGGATATTGATGATCTGCGGCAGCTCGTCGAGGCTGAGCTTCCTCAGCACCTGGCCGACTCGCGTCACGCGCGGATCGTTCTTCAGCTTGCGCGTCGCGAGCCATTCGGCATTGGCGTCCGGATTGGCGGCCAGATGCGCGGCGAGCACCCGCTCGCCGTCCTGGACCATGGTGCGGAACTTGAGACAGGCGAAGATCCTGCCGCCGCGACCGATTCGCTTGTGGCCATAGAAGATCGGGCCGCGGTCGGAAAGCTTGACCAGCAGCGCGACCATCAGGAAGAGCGGGCTGAGCAGAACCAGACCGGCCAGGGAACCGACGATATCGAAACTGCGTTTGAGCAGACCGCCGATGGGGGGTGGAAAATCAATGCCAGCCTGCGCAAAACCCGCATTGGCCGACTTGGCGACGTCCCTCATGCAAAAGCTCCATACGTTGAACGAATGGTTTATGGCACGATATCAAAAAAATGCTGCAGCGCAACACACAATTTCTCATCTGCGTGAAATGTTCGCGTCATGAATTGACTAAATAATAAACGTACCATGCCCAAATTTTCGCCTTTGTGGCGTGTTTATGACAAGATCAGAGAAATTTCAGGAAATGTAGTGCCGTTTTTAGGCCATTTTTGGACAGCGCGTTCTTTGCTGCAGGAGAGCGGTGGTTGCATGACGCGAGAATCACTCGCTCAGGTAAGTTATTCGCATTAAATACTAATTAATATTTTAGGTTCTACTGGCGCCCGATTCGGTCATTTGCGTAGGTGTCGGCGCAGCCGTGTGCGTCGCAGCATGGCAGAGTCGATCCTGCGAAATCATTGGATATTATTTGTGGTTGGCCTTGTCGCGGGACCCCCGCCTTAATAGAGTCGCAAATTGTTTCTGTCATAGTCTACGCGGGTTAGGAAGGCCGGAAGCAACCGGTCGAATTGGGCAGCCAGAAATAGCTTTTTGGCGGAACGGGGAGTTACGCGGGTGGGTAAGTCGCAGCTTTTGCATGCTCGTATCGGTTGAGGCCGACGATCATGTCTTTGCCAAAATTCATCGTCGGCATGATGTTCGCACTCGCGATCGTGATCGGCTGGTCCTATTTCGATGGAGCCTCGCTCGGCACCATCATCATGCGTGCCGTCATATGCGCGGTGATCATTCAGGCGGGCTATTTCCTTCTGGTCTATGCCATGATCGTCAGAAGCACCCCGACGACCGCTGACAAGCCGCGTGAAGCCGAGCGGGGCGTCAAGGTGGCCGAGGGCGAAAATCTAACCGCCAGGCGCGGCAGCCTCCGCTGATCTTTCGGCCTGCGCCGGGACCGGCGCATCGTCCGCCGGTGTTGCGGTTTCCGGCTCGGCTCGCTCGCCGGAGAGCATTCTGGCCAGCCGGCTGCCGGACTTTGCTTTCAGCCGCTGATATTGCCCGACTTCGACGATATGCCCGTTCTCGATGGCCACGACCCAGTCGGCGAAGGCGATCATCGACGGTCGGTGCGCGATGGTGAGGATCGTCATCTGGCCGCGCAACCCGTCGATGGATTGGGCGATCAGCGATTGGTTCTGCCAGTCCAGCGCGCTCGTCGCCTCGTCGAGGATGAGCAGCGAAGGCCTGCGCAGCAGCGCCCGCGCCAGCGCGATGCGCTGGCGTTCCCCGCCCGAGAGCCGGACGCCGCGGTCGCCCACCACGGTTTCAAGCCGCAGGTCGAGCCGCTCGACGAAGTCGGCCGCATGCGCCTTGCGCAGCGCCGCCCAAAGCTCCGCTTCGCCGGCCCGCGGCGCCGCAAGGCGCAAATTGGCGGCGATCGTGCCGTGCAGCAGGAACACGTCCTGCGGCACGTAGGCCACCTGATCGCGCCAGGTCCGTCGGTTCTTGGCGGTGATCTCGACGCCGTCCGCCAGGATCATGCCGGAGGTCGGCTCGAGCAGCCCAAGCAGCATGTCGGCGATCGTGCTTTTGCCCGAGCCGGACGGCCCGATCAGGGCCGTCACCTTGCCGGCGGGAAGGCCGAAGGTGATACCGCTCACCACCGGCCTTCCGTCGCCCCCTCCATCGCGGTCGCCATAAACGAACGAGACGTCGCGAATGTCGAGGCCGGTATCGAGCGAAAGCCTGGCGCCCTGTGCGGTATCGCCCGGCTCCGTCTCGCGCTCCGCATCGAAGCGCGCCTGCAGGGCCTGCATGGCGGTGTATGCCGGCAGATTGATCAGCACCTGCTGCGCCTGCGTCTGCATATCCATGAAGCGCGGCGCGACCCGCATGAAGACCAAGAGCAGCACGACGATTTCGGCAAGCGACAGGTGGAAGCGCACCAGCGCGATGTAGATGAACAGGCTGAGGCCGATCACGCTCGCAACCTGGAACAGCGCGGTGCCGATGGTGCTGTTGCGGACATAGGCGATGTTGTCCGCCTTCATCTTCTCCAGCGTCGCGCGGAGCTGCGCGAAATAGCTGGCCTCGACGTTCAGGCTCTTGGCCACCTTGATGCCGCCAAGGAACTCCGAGACCGTGCGGTACTGATCCTGGCGGCTGCCGGTCAGCACGCGGCCGTATGCGGTGGCGCGGGCACGGAAGGGCTGCAGGGCAACGAACAACAGCACGCCGACGAGGATGGCGAAGGACGTCATCACCGGCGAGATGAACAGCGACACCACGAGATAGCCCGCGAGCAGCAGCGTCGTCTGGGCAAGCATCAGCAGCGAGAAGGCGGCCGCCTGCACCCTGTCGATGTCGCCGGTCAGCGCGTGGTCGAGATCGGAGCCGCGCATGCGGGTGAAGACCCCCCAGCGCGCCTTGCCGATGCTCTCGAACAGGTTCATGCGCACGCGGTTGACGAAGTCGTAGAGCAGCCGCGCCATATAGAGCGACTTGAAGCGGGTGAACATCGCCTGCAGCGCCACCAGTCCGACGAGCAGGCAGAGCACCGTCGCCAGCGACAGCGCTCCGGCGGGCACAAGCCATTGCAGGGCGCCCGGCACCCGCACGGCGAAATCCTCGTCGGCATTGCCGATCAGATGCAGGAGCGGGATGAGCAGCAGGATCGAAAGGCCCTCGGTCAGGCTTCCCAGGATGAGGAAGGCCAGTGCCGTCAGCGTGCGTCGGCCGCCGAGATGCGCCATCACGGCGCCGAAGCCGGCGACGTCCCGGAAAACGGAGAGGCGACATTTCGAGGACCAGGCCATGCCTCTGCTCACCTTGCCTGCGTGTCGGCCGTCACGTCGTTCTCGATCAAGGCGACAGCCTCGCCGATCCGTTCCAGGCCTGCCGGCACATCGAGCCGGCGGACGCCTGTTTTGGCGGCAAGCTGCGCGCATTGGCTGAGATGCATGGATGCGAAATCGGCAACCAGCGCCTGCCGGCCGAACCGGGTGACGTAGGAGAACTTGATGATCGCCGGCAGGGCGCCGGCGCCCGGCAGCGGAGTGATCGCCGCCCGCTCGCCGCGCTCCAGCACATAGATCCGGGCCGCCGGCACGGCTTCGCGGGCAAATCCGTCATGCAAACGATGCTGCGCCTTGTCGATCTGCGGATGCACCTGCGGCCGCACCTCCGCTTGTCCGATCCTGATGGCGTCGGCGGCATCCGTTGCAAGCTTGAGCTGCGGGAAACCGGGCAGGATCATCGGTTGGCTTGGATCGGACAGGTCAAGCGCCACGACATCGTCGGTAAGCAGAAGGTGACCGGCGCGGATCATCGCGCCCGCCGTGGTCGACTTGCCGGCGCCCTTGTCGCCCATGAAGATCACGCTTTGGCAACCCACGGCGATCGCGCTGGCATGCAGGACCAGCAAGCCGCGCTGATGTAGGGCGAGCGCCAGCACCGGACCCAGGAGCGGGAAGGCCAGCAGCGGATCGTCGACGCCCGGCGCCGGATCGACATCGATCCTGGAAGCATCGCTGATCAGGAAGGTGCCGACGGCTTGCCAGGACAGATATTGGCGCGTCGGCTCGAAGCGGAAGGCGGTTCCGCCTTCCGTGGCGGGCCTGGCAAAGTCGACCGGCCCGACGGCGATCACGATATCGGGTGCCGTGGGCGCGGCTGGCTGCAGTTCCCGCAACGCCACATCCGAGCCGATCGTCAGGCCATAGGCCTTGTAGAATCGGCGGATGCGCCCGCGCCGGGCTTCGGGTCCAGCATCGGTTTCTGGCCCGGTGGCCGGCGCGGCGGCTGAAACATTCATGCCGGGTTCCTCGCCGGCTGGATCTGCCGCAGCCAGAGCGACAGCGAGATCGAGCGCCAGACATATTGCACATCGAGCGGCGCGGCCTCGTCCGGCTTATCGAGCAGCCGCGCATAGGCGGCGTTGACCTCGCCCAGGTTGACGTAGGGCGCGATGCGATCGCCATCCGACACCAGCATCGCGTCCATCAGGTCGCGATGGTGGCCAAGCATGCCCTTGACCAGGTTGGCGGTGAAATCGATCTTGTCCCGCCGCCACTGCACCGCCGGCGGCAGCACGCCCTCCATCGCCCGGCGCAGCACGTAGCGGCCGAAGCCGTTATGCAGCTTTTCCGCGCCG
>NZ_RZSC01000344.1:0-6077 GCF_003998155.1 Mesorhizobium sp. M1E.F.Ca.ET.063.01.1.1 | reverse complement strand
TTCGTCGATCGAGACCGAAACGACATAGCGGCCGATCAGCACTCGATCGCCATGCGCCAGCCGGTGCGGGCCGGCCATACGCTGGCTGGCACCGTTGATGAAGGTGCCGTTGCGCGAGATGTCGTAAAGCCAGAATCCGCCCGCCTGGTAGCGGACCTCGCAATGCCGACCGGAAATGAACTTGTCCGGATCGGCGAGCGTCCAGTCGCAATTCTCGCGTCCGATCTCGAAGCTGCGGTCGCGGGCGGCGTAGCTCGTCGCGGTGCCCGGGGGCAGCTTGTCGACATTGCTGATCTGGAGAGAGATGAACATCCGGAAGCGTCGCCGAACTTGGTCAATAAATACTTATCTTCCACGCGATTCCGGACGGAAACCGCTACGCGCTTTTCCCGGAATTGCTCCAGCATTCTAGCAGCTTACAGGCGCGGCGGGAGAGGAGCGTTTCACACGGACGCATCGGTGCCGTTTAGCCATCGCTGTTGTTTGGCTGCCAGCAAACCTGTGCTAGGCTGAAAGTGGTCCGGTACGGTGGGGTGCGAAAAGTTCCCGAACGTGATGCGGTTAACATAGCGGGGGCTTCAATCCATCATACTGGCGGCCGCGTCCAGGAGGGGCACGACCCATGCCGAACGAACGCGCCACGGTTGTGCAGACGCCGCTTGGCGGCGATCTGCTGACCTT
Source organism: Mesorhizobium sp. M1E.F.Ca.ET.063.01.1.1 (assembly GCF_003998155.1). Taxonomy (NCBI): domain Bacteria; kingdom Pseudomonadati; phylum Pseudomonadota; class Alphaproteobacteria; order Hyphomicrobiales; family Phyllobacteriaceae; genus Mesorhizobium; species Mesorhizobium sp. M1E.F.Ca.ET.063.01.1.1. Next base: position 5,396 of record NZ_RZSC01000344.1, on the reverse strand, counting down.
CACCCATCTCGTCGGCCGTGACGAGATCAGCCGTTGTTTCGCCTATACGGTCGGCTTCGTCTCGAAGAGCCATGATGTCGACCCGCTGAAGATGCTGGGCGGCGCCGTTTCGGTCGAAGGCGAATCCGACCCGAAGCGCTGGTTCAGCGGCCTCGTGTCGGATTTCAAGCTCACCCGCATCGAGGATCGGCTGGCCTATTACGAAGCGGAGGTGAGGCCATGGCTCTGGTTCCTCGGCAACACCACCGATTGCCGCATCTTCCAGAATATGACGGCGGTCGAGATCGTCGAAAAAATCTTCTCCAAATATGGCATCGCGAAATTCGAGAAGCGGCTGCAGGGGTCTTATCCCCAGCGCGAATATTGCGTGCAGTATGACGAGAGCGATCTGGATTTCGTGCAGCGCCTGCTCGAGCACGAGGGCATCTTCTATTTCTTCGAGCATGACGAGGGCAAGCATACGCTCATTCTGTGCGATGCGATGAGCAAGCTGAAGCCGGCGCCGGGCTATGAGAAGGTGCTCTATAATTTCGAGGGTCAGGGCTCGCGGCGCGATGTCGAATACATCACCGAATGGATTCCGGGCAGTTCCGTGCGGCCGGGCGCCTATGCTCACACCGACTATGATTTCGAGAAGCCGGGCGCCGACCTGATGGCGAAGTCCGCCCAGCCGTTCAGCCACAAGGAGGCCGCGGGCGAGAACTACCGCCAGCCCGGCGCGCATCTCGATGTCGGGCGAGGCGACACGATCGCGGGGGTTCGCCGCGAGGAACTTCAGGCGGTGCACCAGCGCTGCACGGCGGTGGGCACCGTGCGCGGCCTCTTTTCCGGCTGCAAGTTCAAGCTCGAGAGCTTTCCGCGCGACGACCAGAACCAGGACTATCTGGTGATCAGCGCCGAATACCGGTTGTTCGATCCGGGCTACAGAACCCAGAACGAGGCCTACAGCGAAAATTTCAGGGTCGTGCTGGGCGTCGCGCCCACCAAATTGCCCTACCGGCCGCCGCGCATCACGCCGCGGCCGATCATGCGCGGACCGCAGACGGCGACGGTGGTCGGTCCTTCGGGCGAGGAGATCTTCACCGACAAATATGCGCGGGTGAAGGTGCAGTTCCACTGGGACCGCCTCGGCAAGAAGGACCAGAACTCTTCCTGCTTCGTGCGCGTGTCGCAGACCTGGGCCGGCAGCGGCTGGGGGTTCATCCAGATCCCGCGCATCGGCCAGGAAGTCATCGTCGATTTCATCGAGGGCGACCCGGACCTGCCGATCATCACCGGCCGCGTCTACAACGCCGCCGAGATGCCGCCCTACGGCCTGCCGGGCAACGCCACGCAATCGGGCTGGAAGTCCAACTCCTCGAAGGGCGGCGGCGGTTACAACGAGCTGATGTTCGAGGACAAGGCCGGCTCCGAGCTGGTCAATTTTCAAGCGCAGAAAGACCACCACCTGCTGATCAAGCACGACCGCAACAAGACGGTGCAGCACGACCAGTCCGACCGCATCGACCACGACGCCAAGCACTCCGTCGGCCACAACCTCGACGAGGACGTCGGCAACAACAAGACGGTCAAGGTGGGCGTCGACCAGACGACAAATATCGGCAGCAACGACACCGAGACGGTGGGCGCGAACCGCTCGCTGACGGTTATGGCCAATGAGACGATCCACGTTGTTGCGAACTCGACGGAAAACATAGACGCCAACCATTCGCAGACGGTTGGGCTGGTGCAGACGGTGACGGTGGGCGCCGCGCGTGTCGATACGGTGGGGGCGGCTGAGGCGCGAACCGTCGGCGCCTCGCAGACGAACACGATCGGCGTATCGCGATCGGTGACGGTGGGAACCACGCAGAGCCATGACATCGGCGCTTCCGATAGCTGGAATATCGGTGCCAGCCAGAGTGTCAATGTCGGTGCCGATCAGAGTTTTAAGATTGGAGGCGGGCAGACCACGGAGATCGGCAAAGGCCGCAGCGCCAAGATTGCGGAAGACGACGCTACGCAAGTGGCTGGCGCACGCGCGCTCAAGATTGGCAAAGGCAGCGTGGTCGAGATTAACGAAGATGGTGCTATCAAGGTTGGGAAAGATTTGGTGATCGACGCGGGAGACTCAATCATTATCAAGTGCGGGTCAGCTGCTATCGGCATGAAGAAGGACGGCACGATTACGATCGAAGGCAAGGATATCATTGTCAAAGGGTCAGGCAAGATCAACGTGAAGGCTTCGAGCGACATCACGATGAAAGGTTCGGAAATAAAGCAGAATTGAGGGCGTTAGCAATGACACGAGCGGCCGAACGGATCGACGGAGTAGTTATCGGTATATTCCTGGGCTTCGGCGAGAATGCCCCCCTGGTCGTCTTTCCGGGCAACCTGCGAGAGACGGCTGTTCCCGCGCGTAGCCTTGCAGACCTCACCTCGGAAATGATTGGCGCTGAAGTAGCTCTGCTGTTTCAGGACGGAGATCCCGGTCGACCACTTATTGTGGGGCGGATCATTGATCCCGGTCACAAGTCAGGCACTTCGACGGTCATTCGAGACGGTGAACGGGTTCGAATTACCGCCAACGAACGTATCGAACTTCGCTGCGGCAAGGCGACCATCGTTATGGAGAAGGATGGTCACATCACCATACGAGGTACCTATTTGACAAGCCACGCCAGCGCGACAAATCGTATCCGCGGTGGCTCGGTCAATCTGAACTGATGCCCGCGCCCGTTCTTCGCGAAATTGTCCGCCAGCATGCCGAGATGGCGGCATTCCTATGGACCGTTTACGACCACCATCTGCTCCATCCTGACGAAAATCCTGATATGGATGGTGTGCGCCTCGCCCGTCTGATTGAGAGACTGGAGGCGCATCTTGATGGATTAAAGGTGGCTGGTGAAATCGGCAGCGAAATTGCAAACGAGCGTTACGCTGAATACCCCGAACTGGGAGAATTGTTTGTAGTTCGCATGTTATCCGTACCGAATCCACCGAGGATTGTGGATCTTGACGCTGCAAGAGTTCGCGCTTGGCTCATCTCCAATAGAGAATAAGCAAATCTTGCCTGCGTCGTTCGGGCGAGTGTTTGGGCCGCCAGACCAACCATTTTTAGAGCGGGACCAGACCGGAGAACGGAACCGAAGTCCATCGGTTGCCGTCGAAGACATGAGCCGCCTCATCATCGAAGGTTACGCAGAAGTCATCATTCGAGGAGAGATAATACCCTGGCCTGTCATAAAGCGTAGCGAAGGAGCCGTCCCCAGCAATCTCGTCGATGGTTTCAGCTTCTAACGTGGTCAGTAATCGACCTTTGAAAGCGTGAACATCCTGCAGGCTTGGGCGATCTTCGGAAATGTCGGTCCAAGAGCCTGAGCTGTATAGAAAAGCGACGCCTTCATCTCCAACTGCCACGCCTTTTTCCGGTGTGGTGAAGGCGATCCCGTGTAAATCGACGTTTGTCGGAAGATGCTCAACCGAGGCGGTTCCGGCGGCATAGGTAATGATCCTGCCGCTTGAGGCAGCAAATACATACTCATCCGCTTTTCTTCGCGCGACGGAGTAGACATCATACTTGCCGCGGAACGGGATTCGTTGCCATGCGCCGCGTCGGTTCTCGAAGATGAGGCCATCTTCGCCCATGATGAACTGAGGCTCGTCCGCGAAACCCGTGAGTTTGATTGTCCCCAGCAGATCGACGCTGGCGATCGGCTCGACCCTTTCTCCGATCGAGAGGATTTGACCGTCCCAGACTGAGCCGAATAGCGTGCCGGCTCGGTTAGCCCAGATGGATGCTACCCATTCGCGGATCTCGGCCACGAGCCTCACCTGTGGATTGCGTCGACCGCTGAAATGATAGATCCGCGAAAGATGATTTCCGGGGCCGATCTCCTCGTAAAACAAGCAATAAAACGCGTCTTTCACAGCGATGTGTGCGTCGGTGCATTCCATCCTTCACACCTTTGGTACGTCGCATTGAACTTCGTCGAGCCGGTCTTGGCTCCGCTTTCTGGTGGCCCATTTGAAATAAGTGTCGCATATGGCCTTAAGGCATTCCTGTGCGTCAGGGCTGGCGGCCAGCTTAGGCAGGCTTTCTGCCGTGTGCTGCAGTTCGGCATCGCGGGCGTCGGCGTAACTCTGCGAACAGGCTCCTGACTTGCCGGCGCCGGCCGCCCGGCGCTGGGCCGCCGCACGCTTGATCTGCTTGCGGGATTTCTTGCCGTGCTGAGTGGTTCTCTTCTTGCCATCGTTGAGACAAATGCAGGGCGCATCGCCCTCGGTATAACGAGGGAATGCGCTTATCGGTCCACCGCCACGGTCGGGTTCGAAGAAGGCATTTTGGATGACGTGGTCAGACTGCTGCTTGCCCTTCTTGCAGTGATTGTCGGCCTCGTCATAGGGGTGCACGTGGATATCAATTGAGGCAAGCAACGCCAGGCAGTTCTGCCCGCCCACGGACAAGGCCGCTATGTGAACCCAAGGTGGAGTGTTGCCGACGGGAGAAGCATGGTTGTTAGTGGCAAGGTCTGTATTCCGGATAACCGGCTCGCCGTCGAATTTCACGTTATTTGACCACGAGTTGAAGTACTCCTTGCCGGTGTTCTTCGACGTGACAACGCCCTTTTTCGCAGCACAGCCCGCCTCTGTCCCAGACGTTCTGGACAAGTCGGATTTGTTCTTGATGTTGACGGTCTTGCCGCCGATCTTGACCGTGCTCGTCCCCTGCTCGGTATCGCTGGCCATCCCGAAGCTGGGATAGGGAATGGGGACACCAGGGGGGGTCGCCGGGTTTTCGGGTGGTGTGAAGCAAACATCGGGGAATGCGGCGATTGTCTGGGCGTTCACCGCCTTGCCGGAAATTTCCAGGCCGTTTGCGAAGACATTGCTCATCAGGCGGATCTCATCGCAAACAGTGCAGCGCCGCAGGCGCCGGCATCGTTTGATGCTTCGATTAGGACAGGACTGCCGGCGGCGTACCCTTTGCGGGCCGCCGTCCAAGCCATGCCAATCATCAGCGGACCTGCTGCCGCGCCGACATTGCCAAGCGATTCACCTGGGGACCACAGATCCTGAAAATCGTGACGGCCACGCAATAGGCGTAAACTCGCCAGCGCACTCTGTTTGAACCAATATTGCTCACCAATCAGATCGGCTATGCGATAACCGAGTCTGCTCATCTCGATGCCGGTCTCCTTGAAAGCAATATCGTACGCCGCGGTCATACCATCACCGCGCAGAGGCAAGTCTTCAGCATTGTAGATCGACGCAACCTCGCGGGCCAGGCCGAGGCCGAAGAGCCGAAAGCCGCCGCGCTCCGATCGAAGGCACAAAACCGCAGCAGCTGCTTCGCCCGGAATAAAGCCGTTGGGATTTTCGGGCGCCAGCAGTCGGTTGTTCTTGCGGTAGTGTTC
>NZ_RZSC01000343.1:0-6087 GCF_003998155.1 Mesorhizobium sp. M1E.F.Ca.ET.063.01.1.1 | reverse complement strand
ACATATCGCGCCATGGGAGTCATCGCTTAACGCGGCCTGATTGATTCCGCCAGAGAAAAAACCGCCGCGAAGGCTTTTTCCCAAAATGGCGCCGATGCCCGCGAGGGGCTTTGCGAAGCATGTCGCCCAAAAGTGCTAGGCGGTTTTGGGAGAACGACATGCGTCAAAACGAAGACTCAAAACGAAAGGGCCGGCGGTGCCGGCCCTTTCGGCAGTATGATTCAAAGCGTCAGATGACAACGCCTGGTTGTTATATGATAACAACCTTGGTGCCGATCTTGACGCGGCTGTAGAGATCCATGACGTGCTCGTTGATCATGCGGAAGCAGCCGTTGGAGGCGCTGGTTCCGATCGACTGCGGCGCAATGGTGCCGTGAATGCGCAGATGCGTGTCCTTCCTGCCGTCATAGAGATAGATGGCGCGCGCGCCGAGGGGGTTCTCGCCGCCGCCGGGCATGCCGTCCTTATACTGACCGTAGTGTTTCGGCTCACGCTTCTGCATGTCGAGCGTCGGGATCCAGCGCGGCCATTCCTGCTTGTCGCCGACGGCCACCGTGCCCTTGAACTGCAGGCCTTCGCGGCCGACCGCGATGGCATAGCGGCGTGCGGTGGAAAACGATTCGACGAGGTAGAGGCGGCGCGCGCTGGTGTCGATGACGATCGTGCCCGGCTCATAGCCGGTGAACGTGACGTCCTGCGGCACGAACTCCGGCTTCACCTTGAACGGCCGCTTGGCGTCTTTCCTGGCGAGCGCCGAATCGAGCGCGCGGGTCTCGGGAAGATAGCTGATCGAGGACACCGACTGGCCGCCGAACAGGCCGGCGAACAGCCCGCCGCTGCTGGCCTGCTTCTGTCCCGGCTGCTCGCTGCGCAGCTCGCCGTTGTTGCCGGTGGCCGCGATGTTCATGGCTTCATCCGAGATTGGTTCGTCGGTCTGGATCGGCGCAATCGGGGTCAGAGATTCCAGCGGTGCGATGATCTTGGTGGTCTTCTTCACCGGCTTTGCATCGGCCACTTCCGTTGATGCTGCCGAACCCTTCTTGGCCAGCCATTCCTGACGCGCCGCGTCGGCTTTGGCCTTGGCCGCCTCGCGCATCGCCATCTTGCGGGCTTCGAGTGCCTTTTCCTTGGCCGCTTCCTTGTCAGCGGCGATCTTGGACTCGAGCTTGCCGATCTGGGCGAGGTCGTCCGAGGTTGGATTTTTCTTCTTTTTGAGAAGCTTCAGCTGCGATGCGTCGCTCTTGGCTGCGACGTTGATGGCGTCGGTTTTCTCGACCGACGGCGAAGCGGCCAGGTTTGCCGGCGAGGCAAAGGCTGCTGAACCCATGCCGAATACGGCACAGAATCCCAAAAGAATGAAGCTGCGAAGCTGCATGGCGAAGATCCGATCGTTCAATGCTTGTTGCCCACGGCGTCGCCCGGCGCCCCCCAAGGACGCCGAAAGTGCCGCGCGCAATCTATAGTCGATTAGCGGTGGGCCGCTCAAGCTGAGCGACAGGTTACGCCCGGTTGAATCTTCGTGATCAAGCGGCATTTGCCGCGACTGTGTTCAAACAACAACAGAATCGCGGCGGCAATGCTTGGCCGGCTACTGGTTCGGAACCTGCGGGGTGACCGGCAAGGTGACGCCATTCGCGGCCGGCGGCGTGGCCGGATTCGCGGGCGCCGGCGTGACGGGCGCAGTGGCCGGAGCTGTCGTCGCGGCGCCGTTCGAAAGCGGAGTCGTGGTCATCGTGCCGCCCGACGGAGCCGCGGGCGCAGTGCCGCCCACCGGACCGTTCGCGCCCGGCAGTTGATTAAGCACGCCCGACGCCGGAGCGCGATTGAGGATGTCGGTCGGCTTCTCGCCGTAGCGGGCGAGGATGGACAGGGCGAGCGAGGTCACGAAAAAGGCCGCGGCCAGGATTGCCGTCGCGCGGGTAAGCGCATTGGCGGCGCCCCGCGCCGTCATGAAACCGGAACCGCCGCCAATGCCGAGACCGCCGCCTTCGGAGCGCTGCAGCAGCACCACTCCGACAAGGGCGAGCACGACCATGAGGTGGATGACGATCAGTACGGTTTCCATAATTTATCCTGGCGAGGCCTTGCGCGGCCGCGCATACGACCGGTGATTTGGAGGCGGCTCCTTACAATGCTTTGGCGGCATTTCCAAGCCCGTGGCCGGGAATATGGGGAGCAATCCGGCCGTTGCAACGATTTGGGCCGCCTCCCCGCCGTTCCGATAAGCGCCCGCGGCTACGACATGTGCATATAGGCTTCCGCAATGGCGAGGAAGTCCGCCGCCTTGAGGCTCGCGCCCCCGACCAGCGCGCCATCGACATTCTCGACGCCAAGCAGTTCCACCGCATTGGAAGGCTTGACCGAACCGCCGTAGAGAATGCGCATCCTGGCCGCGGCGTCACCGAGCAGGGCGGTCAGCTTGCCGCGGATATGCGCATGCGCCTCGGCAACGTCGGCGGCGGTCGGCGTCAGGCCGGTGCCGATCGCCCAAACGGGCTCATAGGCGATGATCGTATTGGCGGAGGTGGCGCTCGGCGGTACCGAACCGTCGAGCAGGCGCGACGCTCGATATCTTGTCGCGCCTGCCTCGCGTTCGGCGCGCGTCTCGCCGATGCATACGACGGCCACCAACCCTGCCCGCCAGGCGGCCGACGCCTTGGCATGGACGATCGCATCGTCGTCGCCGCATTGTTCGCGCCGTTCGGAATGGCCGACGATCACGTGACTCGCGCCGGCATCCTTCAGCATCTCGGCCGATATCTGGCCGGTGTAGGCGCCGCTCTCCTTGGGATGGCAGTCCTCGCCGCCGGCGCGGACCGGCGTGCGCGAAAGGATCTCGGCGGCCTGGTGAAGCAGGGTCGCCGGCACGCAGACCAAGGCCTCGGTCTCCGCATCCAGCCCGCTCATGAAGCCATTGCCGATCATCCTCAACTCGTTGAGCGAGGCGCTGGTGCCGTTCATTTTCCAGTTGCCGGCGACGAGCGGACGGATTCCAGGGGTCATGGGGTCGGTTCTCCAGGCGACATAAGGCTGCGCCCTCACTACCAAAATCAGGCCACAAAGCAATCGACAGTGGGCCGGAAGGGCGCTATTGCGCTTGTTTCAGACTCGGGCGCGCGCGAAAATGCGCAAAAATCGGAAGTAAGCATGCTTGGTTTATTGAGAAGCGCGGCGGGCACCTGGGTCGCGAAGGCGTTGTTGTCCCTGCTGGTGGTCAGCTTTGCCGTCTGGGGCATTTCCGGGCGCCTGTCGGGAAGCTTGGCTGGCCATCATTCGGTGATCACCGCCGGCGGCACCACGGTCTCGATCAACGAGTACCGCCTCGCCTACGATCGCCAGATCAACCTCTTGTCGCAGCAATATGGCCAGCGCATCACGCATGAGCAGGCCAAGCTCCTCGGCATCGACAACCAGGTGCTGGCGCAGCTCGTTTCAGGCGCCGTGCTTGACGAGCAGGCCCGCAAGCTCGGGCTAGGCTTCTCCAAGGACAGCTTGGCCGAGTTGACGCACCAGGAACCGGCTTTCAGGGGCCCAAGCGGCCAGTTCGATCTGCGGGTGTTTGAGGCCAGGCTTCGCGATCTCGGCATGCGACCTGAAGACTATCTCAGGAATCGCTCCCAGGTGGCCAAGCGCCAGCAGATCGTCGAGGCGGTTTCTGACGGCCTCAAGGCGCCGCAGACCTTCCTCAAGGCGGTCGCGCTCTATCGCGGCGAGGACCGCACGATCGACTATCTCGTCCTGCCGAAGACGCTGGTGCAGCCGATCGATGCGCCGTCCGACAGCGCGCTGAAAACCTATTTCGAGACCAACAAGAAGAACTACGCAGCGCCGGAATACCGCAAGTTCTCCTATATCCGGCTTGAGCCGCAGGACATCATGGACCCGACGGCGGTGACCGACAGCCAAGTCGCCGACGACTACAACAAGAACAAGGCGCGCTATACCACGCCTGAAATGCGCACCATCGAACAGTTGGTGTTCAAGACCCCGGACGCGGCCAAAGCCGCATATGACTCGCTGAAAGCCGGCGCCACCTTCGACAAGATCGTCACCGCCGAGGGCAAGACCCAGGCCGACACACTGCTCGGCACGCTGGCCAAGGACAAGATCGCCGACAAGGCGGTGGCCGACGCGGCCTTCTCGCTCAATGCCAACGAGGTCAGTCCGGTGGTTCAGGGCACCTTCGGCCCGGTGCTGCTGCGCGTCACCGAAATCAAGCCGCAGGTGGTGAAACCGCTTTCGGAGGCGTCCGACCAGATCCGCAAGGACCTGGCGCTCGGCGAGGCGAGCCGCATCCTGCTCGACGTGCATGACAGCTACGAGGACACCCGCGCCTCGGGCGCCTCGCTTGCCCAGGCCGCCGACAAGCTGAAGCTGAAGATCGTCACCATCGACGCCATCGACCGGACCGGCCAGCGGCCGGATGGCACGATCGTCAACGACCTGCCGCAATCTGCGGATCTCATCAAGGCGGTCTTCGAGGCCGAGCCGAATACGGAAAATGAAGGCCTGACCACCGCCGACAACGGCTTCGTGTTCTACGAAGTCCAGTCGATCACCCCGGCACGCGACCGCACGCTGGATGAAGTCCGCCAGAAGGTCGCGGCCGACTGGACGGGTGCCGAGACCGACAAGCGGCTCGACGCGAAGGCGCAGGATCTGGAAAAGCGCCTGAAGGCCGGCACGACGCTCGATGTCATCGCAGGCGAGCTCAAGCTCGAGAAGCAGACCAAGCGCGGCCTGAAGCGCGAGGCCGACGACGCCGATTTCGGCAAGGAAGGCGCCGCGGCCATGTTCGGCGTCGGCGAAGGCGGCACGGGTCTGATCCCCTCGCCTACCGGCGATGGCCAGATCCTGTTCAAGGTTGCCGAAGTCTTCGAGCCGGCTGGCGCCGATGGCAGCTCGGTTCCGGACGATGCGCAGAAATCCTTCAGTGCCGGCATGTCCGACGACCTGCTCGACCAGCTGGTGGCACAGCTGCAGTCGCAGTATGACGTTCGCATCGATCCGGCCGCCGTTTCCCAAGCACAGACCCGATGAGCGCTTTGAAGACACACATAGCCAAGGTTGCCACCGGCGCCCCGCTCTCCTTCGAGGAAGCGCGCGAGGCTTTCGATATCATCATGTCGGGCGACGCCACCCCCGGCCAGATCGGCGGCTTCCTGATGGCGCTGCGCGTGCGCGGCGAGACGGTGAGCGAAATCTCCGGCGCGGTCGCCACGATGCGTGCCAAGATGCTGCGCGTCGAAGCGCCGGATGGCGCGATCGACATCGTCGGCACAGGCGGCGACAATTCGCACAGCGTCAACATCTCGACCGCTTCGGCATTCGTCATCGCGGCGGCCGGCGTTCCGGTCGCCAAGCATGGCAATCGCGGCCTGTCCTCGCTGACCGGTTCCGCCGATGTGCTCACGGCGCTCGGCGTCAAGATCGACATCTCGCCGGAGACGATCGGCCGTTGCATCCATGAGGCCGGCGTCGGCTTCATGTTCGCGCCGGCGCATCATCCGGCGATGAAGCATGTCGGCCCGACCAGGGTCGAACTCGGCACGCGCACCATCTTCAACCTGCTGGGACCGCTGTCCAACCCGGCCGGTGTCAGCCGTCAGATGGTCGGCGTTTTCCTGCCGGAGTGGATCTTGCCCGTCGCCGAGACGCTGAAGGCGCTTGGCGCCGATCACGCCTGGGTCGTGCACGGTGACGGTTACGACGAGATCACCACCACCGGCGAAACGCAGGTGGCCGAGCTTGCCGGCGGCGAAATCCGCACCTTCACCCTCACCCCCGAGGCAGTGGGGCTGAAGCGGCACACCAAGGAAGAGTTGCGCGGCGGCGACGCGGCCTATAATGCCAAGGCGCTGCGCGATATGCTGGGCGGCGCTGCCGGCGCCTATCGCGACACCGTACTGATGAATGCCGGCGCGGGGCTGGTGGTGGCCGGCAAGGCGACGACGCTCGCCGATGGCATCGCGGCCGCTGCGCAGGCAATCGACAGCGGCCGGGCGCTTGCGGTGCTCGACAAGCTCATCGAGATTTCGAACGGTTAGAACCTTGTCCGATATCCTGCGCAAGATCGAAGCCTATAAG
>NZ_RZSC01000342.1:0-6089 GCF_003998155.1 Mesorhizobium sp. M1E.F.Ca.ET.063.01.1.1 | reverse complement strand
GGGCATGGACAATCAGGTCCGGCGTCGACAGCGGAGGATGCAGCACGCCGAGGTCGATCTCGCCGGCCGAAAGTGCCGCCTCCAGCAGCGGCGAGTTCATTTCGATCAGATCCACCTCGACATCTGGATAGCGGGCGCGAAACGCGCGTACCGCCTCCGGCAGAACTCCGTAAAAGGCAATGACGGTGAAGCCGAGACGCAAGCGCCCGACCTCGCCGCGAATGGCTCTGAGCGCCTGCGTCCTGGCGGCATTGGCATGCTCGACAGCCTTTCGGGCGGGGCCGAGGAAGGCGGCCCCGGCCGGCGTCAACGTCACTCCTCGACGGTCCCGTTCGAACAGCTCGGCACCGATCTCTGTCTCCAGGGCACGAATGCGTTGGCTGAGCGACGGCTGGGTCAGGTTCAGCCGATCGGCGGCGCGGCGAAAATGCAGATCTTCGGCGACGGCGATGAAGCAGGCCAGGGTGCGGATATCCAAGGTCGCTCCTTATGCAGATCCTCTATCACAGACGAAGATATTCCAATTGGAAGGCAATCAGCGCCAGAGATATTTTCGAACAAGACGAGGGGTTTCAGTGGAACCAGCAAAAGGAACAGCATTGTGATCAGTTCAACTTTCCGCCGCTTCGCACTTGCTGCCGTGCTAAGCGCCTTCGTGCCGCCAGTCGTGGCAGCGCAGTCGCTTGATCTTGCCGGCCGTATCTCGGCGAGCCGGATCGCCGTGATCTCCGACGGCGACTTCGTCGCCCAGACCTATGCCACGGGCCAGCTTGCGCCCCGCGAGGCGGGTTTTCGCGATATGCTCACGATCGTTTCCATCGTCGACGGCAAGGTCGTCACCGGCACCGTGCCGGTCTCCAATTCCGTAACCGCCGCTCCGGAAATCCTGCAATTGACCGCAGATGGGCAGACCGCCTTCGTCACCGAAAGGCTGGGCGAACGATCGGACGAAGGCGATACTGTCCGCGACCTGCCTCCGGGAAAGCGCCTGTTCGGGATCGACCTCTCCGACGGCGCAGCGCCTCGGCTGGCGGATACTGCCGAGATCGCCGCCTTCCCAGAAGCCCTGTCGGTCTCGCCCGACGGACGCCACGTCGCCGTGGTGTCCAACACGCCGGAGGCGAGCTTCGTTCAGATCATCGGCTATGCCGAAGGTCGTTTCGGCTCCGTCACCCGATTCAACCTTGCCGATCTGGGGATCACCGGACCTGCTTCCACGCCTCGCGGCGGTGTGACCGCGACCAACGTCCATTGGCATCCGAACGGCCGCTTCATCGCAGTCAACATCAACAGCCAGAACCGGGTCGCCTTCTTTGAGGTCAGTGACGCGAACGGCGCGCCGGACCTGCGCCCCTGGGGCAACAGCGTGGAGGTCGGCGCCGATCCCTTCGTTGGCCGTTTCACACCGGACGGACGCCATTACTTGACCTCCAACTGGGGCCGGAACTTCGTTGCCGCCGATCTCGAGGGGCGCATCCCCGAGACGCCATCGACGGTCAGCGTCGTGCAGCTTGCCGCTCCTGAGGCACCGGCCGACGCCGCCCGCCATCGGCTTGTCGCCCGGACCGAGACCGATCTGTCGGCCGAGGGCATCGCGATCAGCCCGGATGGAAGGCTGGTGGCGACCGTCAACATGCGCGGGACCGCCTTCCCGCCGGCGTCCGCGCGCTTCCAGCGCCACGCCACCGTAACGCTGCTAAGCTTCGATCCGGCGACCGGCGGTATCGTCAAGATCGCCGATTATCCCTTCGAAGGCTCGTTGCCGGAGGGAGGCAGTTTCGACAGGACCGGAGACCATTTCCTTGCCACCGTGTTCCAGGGCCATGCGGACGCCGGACCGGAAACCGGCGCTGGGCTGGAAGTCTTCCGTGTCGTCAAGGGCGATGCGGCCAGCGGCGAGCGACCATCGCTGGAACGGATCGGCCGCATTCCGCTGACGCACGGCGCTCATCACGTCGATCTGGCCGGGTAGCCGATTTCTCAGCGATCCTCGATGATCCTCAGATAAGCCGCGGTCACGAACAGCACGATGAAGCCGAAGAGGATGCGGCGGCCGCCCTCGGGCATGTGCAGGATGGTGAGCAGCGTGGTCAGCACGGTGAGGATCAGAGCGCCGATGATGGTGCCGGTGTAGCCGCCGCGGCCGCCGAAGATCGAGGTGCCGCCAATGACGGCGGCGGCCACCGAAGGCAGCACCAGCGGCTCGGCGAGCGACAGCGAAGGCGCCTTGATCAGGCCGATATAGAGCAGGCCGGTGATGCCGGCGAGCAGGCTGGAGATGACATAGAGCGCGGTGATCACCTGCCAGTAGCGGACGCCGGACAGACGCGCCGCGCGCTCATTGTCGCCGACGGCGAAGAGCAGGCGGCCGAAGCCGGTGCGGTTGAGCGTGAAGACGATCAGCGCCGCCACCGGCACGAACAGGAACAGCGCGTTGGGGAAGCCGTAGGTGAGGCCGGTGCCCAGCCAGTTGAGAAAATCCGGGATCCTGGCGCCGGAGGCGATGACGGTGCGCTGGTAGACCTGCAGGAAGCCGGTGCCGATCAGGCTGGTGCCGAGCGTCATGATCAGCGGATGGACGCGAAAGACGCCGACGCCGATGCCGTTGACGAGGCCGATCAGCACCGCCGGCAGCATGGCGAGGATGAAGACCACCGTCGGATCCTGATTGACGATCTGGGTCGCCATGATGAAGGCGCTCATCGTTGCCACCGTGCCGACGGAAAGGTCGATGCCGCCGGTGAGCATAGTCATGGTCTGGCAGCCGGCGAGGATCGCCAGTGGAATGGCGAATTTGGCCGTGTTGGCGATCCAGCGCTCGTTGAAGATGCCGGGGCGAAGGATCTGCAGGATCACCACCAGGATGACGAGCAGGATGATCAGCGGAATGAGCGGCCGGTCCGCCATGAAGCGTTTGAGGCGGCGGCCGAAGGAGACCGGTTGAGGCATGGTCGCGCTGCTTGTCATGGCGTTGCTCCCGCCGGGCGGCCCCGGATGGTGATGAAGGCGCCGAACATCACGACGGCGACCATGATCGCCCCCTCGACGATGGCGGTGACATTGGGATCGATGGCCAGCAGCGTGAGGTCGGTACGCACCAGCCGCAGCACGAAGACGGCAATGATCGGCCCGAGCAGCCCGCCCTTGCCGCCACCGAGCGCGACGCCGCCCAGCACCACCGCTGCGACGCTGGCGAGCAGATAGGGACCGGGGATCGGTGCGCCGATGCCGGTGCTGATGGTGAGCGAGAGCCCGCCGAGCGCCGCGAACAGGCCGGAAAGCGCATAGGCGACGATCCTGGTGCGCGCCACCGGCACGCCGCTGCGGAAGGCGGCGAGCTCGTCGCTGCCGATGGCGTAGATGGAAAGTCCGAGGCGCGAGCGCCTGAGCGGGATCCAGACAATGCCTAGGCAGACGACGAGCAGCACCAACGCCTTCGGAACCCAGGCATCGGCCCAATCCGGAAGGTTGGGTATCGGCATGGTGCCGATAATGCTTGCCTTCAGCCATTCGGCGGCGGCGCCGCCGGGCGCCTCGAGCACCAGAAGCGCAGCGCCCTGCAGCACGAACAAAGTGGCCAAGGTGACGACGATATCCGGAACGCGGGTGACGACGATGAGGAGCCCGTTCAGCGCCCCGAGCGCCAACCCCATGGCAAGCACGAAAGGCACCACGAAGTACGCATATTCCTCGCTGGCGCCGTTCATCATCGATGCGGCGGTGACGCTGGTCAGCGCCATCATGGCGGCAACCGAGAGGTCGATGCCACCGGCAATGACGACGACGGTCTGGGCGGCGACGGCGAAGGCATAAGGCAAAACTGCCCGCGCGAGCGAGCCGAAGTCGCCGCTGCCATAACCCGGCTGGATCAGCTTGGTGACGACGAACAGGAATACCAGCAAAGCGAGCAGGCCGGCGACCCAGCCCTGGCGGCGCAGGAAGCGCATCATGGCGCGGCCTCCGCATCGGAGGCAGGCCTGACATCGGCGAGGATGCCGACATCCTCCCTGGCGCCGCGCGGCAGGCCGTAGGCGGCCCGCATCAGCGCCGGCTCGTCGGCCAGCTCGACCGGGAACGTGTCGACGACACGGCCGCCGAAGATGACGATGACGCGGTCGCAGACACGCTGCACCTCCTCCAGCTCGGATGTGTAGAACAGAACCGACTTGCCGAGGCCTGCGAGCTCGCGCAGCAATTTGTAGATCTCCTGCTTGGTGCCGACATCGATGCCGCGCGTCGGGTCGAAGCAGAGGATGGTGCGGGCGTCGGCCGCGATCCAGCGGGCGATGGTCACCTTCTGCTGGTTGCCGCCGGAAAGGCGCTGCACCTCGCCTTGCGCGCGAGTGTCGATCTGCAGCCGGGCGATGGCGCTGGAGACGACCATGTGCTCTCTGCGCACCCGGATCGGCCCCCATTTGCGGAGCGCTGCGCTGAAAGGAAGCGCGATGTTCTCGCGCACCGAGCGCTGCATGGCGAGCGCTTCGGTACGGTCGCCGGGCACATAGGCGATGCCGGCCTGGATGGCATCGCTCGGATGCGAGAGTCTTACCGGCGCGCCGTCGACGGCGATTGTGCCGCCGGCCGGCCGGATGGAGCCGGCAAGCGCGGCAAAGAGCTCGTCCTGGCCCTGGCCCTCGAGCGCGACGACGCCGGCCACCTCGCCATTGGCGAGATCGAAGGAGACATCGTGCAGCTTGGTGCCGAGCTGCAGGTTGCGCACCGACAGCCGAGGGTGGCTGTCCCTCACGGCCGGCGCCTCGCTTGCGGTGCGCGCGGCGGCGACGCTGACCTTCTCGATGCGGGCGCCGAGCATCATCTCGACGATCTTTTCCTCGACGCCCGGCTCGATGTCGACGACGCCGACGGTGGCGCCGTCGCGCAGCACCGTGGCGCGGTCGCAGAGCGCGGAGATTTCGACGAAACGGTGCGAGATGAAGATGACCGAGCGGCCGCTGTCGCCCTGGCGGCGCACGACTTCCAGCACTTTCTCGGCGAGGTTGGCGGGCAGCGCAGCGGTCATCTCGTCAAGCAGCAGCACGTCGGGTTCGACGGCGAGCGCGCGTGCAAGGTCCAGCACGCGCAGCACGGCGAGCGGAATGTCACGCGCGGTCTCGCGTATATCGAGATTGGGGATGCCGAGCTCGCGCACCCAGGCGCGGAACGGCTCGACAGGCGTGCCGGTCAGCCGCAAATTGGAAAGGACATCAAGATCGGGGATCAGCGCCGGCTCCTGGTAGACCGGCAACAGGCCGGCGCGGCGCGCGGCGGCGGGCGAGCGGACATCGCGGGCCTCGCCGCGGATCAGGATGCGGCCGGCGTCCGCCTGGATGGCGCCGGTCAGGATCTTCACCAGTGTCGACTTGCCGGCGCCATTGGCGCCCATCAGCGCATGGACCTCGCCCGGCAGCACCGAGAGCGAGGCGTTGCGGAGTGCTGCGACCGCGCCGTAATTCTTCGCCACGCCGGTGGCATTGAGGAGAGGATTGGTGGTCAAATCGTGCGGGTCTCGATCATGTGTAGCCTGTTTTAACAGCACGCCACGCTTGCGCGCGGCGTACTGCGGAGCGGCGACTTTCCCTTCTCCCCTTGTTGTGGGAGAAGGTGGCCTCGCGAAGCGAGGTCGGATGAGGGGTGTTCCAGAAAACACCAACGCCTCATTCCTTCCAGCACCCCTCATCCGTCTCGGCGCTGCGCGCCGATCCACCTTCCCCCACAAGGGGGAAGGAAGAAGCCCAGCTTACTCGCCCGGGCCCTTGCAGGCGACGATCTGGTCCTTGGTGTAGGTGGTCCAGTCCGGAATCGAGATCGAGACCGGCCACTCGGGGCTCAGCGACGGATCGGCGGCCGATTTCAGCTTGGCCTTGCCCTCATCGGTGGCGTTTTCCCAGAGTTGCGGCTCGACCAGAACGGTCTGCTGCGCCGGCTTCTTGCCGTCGAGGATCTGCAGCGCCAGCGTGACGCCGGCGCCGCCGATCGAGCCGGGGTTGGTGACGGCGGCGCCAACCAGATCCTTGACCGAGTTCAACTGGCCGACGAAGCCGGCGTTGTCGGCGCCGACAACCGGCACCATCGGCGCCTGCTGCTCGACC
>NZ_RZSC01000341.1:0-6095 GCF_003998155.1 Mesorhizobium sp. M1E.F.Ca.ET.063.01.1.1 | reverse complement strand
ACCGTGGTCCGCGCCGTCCGCGCGAATACGTTGAAGGGGGTGCAGAATAATGGTCGACATCAACCAGATCCCGACCCGGCGCCCGTTCCATCGCCGCCGCAAGACCTGCCCGTTCTCCGGCGCCAATGCGCCCAAGATCGACTACAAGGACGTGCGTCTGCTGCAGCGCTACATTTCCGAGCGCGGCAAGATCGTGCCGTCGCGCATCACCGCCGTCAGCCAGAAGAAGCAGCGCGAGCTCGCCAAGGCGATCAAGCGCGCCCGCTTCCTCGGCCTGCTGCCCTACGTGGTTCGCTAAGCTAGAGTATTGACGCGGGCGGCTTGCCGCCCGCTTCGACCCCACGGCGACGGGCGCCGCAAGGGCAGGTTCAAATCCCGAGTTGAGGCCACGAACCTCTAACTGCCAGACAGGCAGGACAGCGACACCGGCGGCGACGCCCCTCTTGCTTCCTGACCTGTTCCAACAGAATCCGACGTCATCCCGGATGGCGTCAAACCGAAGGAACGAAACCATGGAAGTCATTCTCCTCGAGCGCATTTCCCGCCTCGGCCAGATGGGCGACACCGTCAAGGTCAAGGACGGGTTCGCCCGCAACTTCCTGCTCCCGCAGGGCAAGGCGCTGCGCGCCAACGAAGCCAACAAGAAGAAGTTCGAGGGCCAGCGCGCCCAGCTCGAAGCCCGCAACCTCGAGCGCAAGTCGGAGGCCAGCCAGGTCGCCGAGAAGCTCGACGGCAAGAGCTTCATCGTCGTGCGCTCGGCCGGCGAGACCGGCCAGCTCTACGGCTCGGTGTCGACCCGCGACATCGCCGAGCTTTTGACCGCCGAGGGCTTCAGCGTCAACCGCAACCAGATCGAGCTCAACCAGCCGATCAAGACTATCGGCCTCACCAATGTGGCGATCGCGCTGCATCCGGAAGTCGAGGTCACCGTCACGCTTAACGTCGCCCGCTCGGCTGAAGAGGCGGAGCGCCAGGCCAAGGGCGAGATGCTGACGACGGCCGAAGCCATCTATGGCGAGGACATCAACGACAACGCCCGGCCGGAGAACTTCTTCGACCCGAACGCCGAATTCGAAAGCGGCGAAGACAACGCCTGATCGCCAACACCTGATCGACAGGGCCGGAGCGCTGCTCCGGCTCGCAGGCCTCCAGAATTTCTGGACTAACGCCCGGGCACACGACCCGGGCATTTTTATGCCAAATGGAACTTTTCGAACCCCTATATCTTGAGGCAGACTATAGCGTCGCGCGTCCTTTGGACGCAGAAATGACGCCGTAGTACCTGTGACTTTCGCGCAGGACCCGCCCGATACCGATACCGTTTCGGGCCTTGCGCGGAAGTCAGCCTGCCCTGAGGGACATTTGGTCATGAATATTCTTTTGAAGCGCATTCTCGACGGCCTGGTGCGCACGGGCAATCTCAAGGTCACCGGGCCGAAGGGCTCGTCCGTTACTTTCGGCGACGGCAGCGGCGAGCCCGTGCACATGCACATCAAGACCACGCATGCCGAGCGCGCCATCAGCTTCGATCCGATGCTGGCCGTGCCCGAGGCCTATATGGACGGCGAGCTCGACATCCTCGAGGGCGGGGTGCTGGGCATGATGCGCATCGCTTTCCAGAACATGGGCAGCGGCGGCATCGACGCGACCTGGTCGAAGGCGATCGAGGGTCTGCGCCACGCCTTTCGCCGCCTGCAGCAGATCAACACCGCCTCGCGCTCGCGCCGCAACGTGCAGCGCCACTACGATCTGTCCGGCGAGCTCTACAAGCTCTTCCTCGACGAGGACATGCAGTATTCCTGCGCCTATTTCGAACAGCTCGACATGACGCTGGACGAGGCGCAGCTCGCCAAGAAGCGCCATATCGCCGCCAAGTTGAGGCTTAAGCCCGGACAAACGGTGCTCGACATCGGTTCAGGCTGGGGCGGGCTCGGTCTCTATCTCGCCAAGACGTTCGACGTCGATGTTCAGGGTGTGACGCTGTCGACCGAACAGCATGGCGTCGCCACCGACCGCGCGCATGCGATGGGCCTGCAGGACCGGGTGCATTTCGACCTCAAGGACTACCGCGCGCTCAACGAACGCTTCGACCACATCGTCTCGGTCGGCATGTTCGAGCATGTCGGCGTCAACCACTACCGCACCTTCTTCGACAAGGCGGCGACGCTCTTGAAGCCCGACGGCGTGATGCTGCTCCACACCATCGGCCGCTCCGGCGTGCCGTGGGCGACCAGTGCCTTCGTCCGTAAATACATCTTCCCCGGCGGCTACATCCCGGCCCTTTCCGAAGTGATGCCGGCAATCGAGAAGTCGGGCCTGGTGGTCACCGACATCGAGATGCTCAGGCTGCACTATGCCGAGACGCTGAAGCACTGGGGCATGCGCTTTGCCGCCAACCGCGACAAGGCCAAGGCGATCTATGACGAGCGCTTCTGCCGCATGTGGGAATTCTACCTCGCCGCCTCGGAAGCCGCCTTCCGCTGGCAGGACCTGGTCATCTTCCAGATCCAACTCGCCAAGAAGAACGACACGCTGCCGATGACGCGCGACTACATGGCCAAATGCGAGAAGGCGTTGGAAATGCGCGACCTCGGCCATCAGGAGCCGGCTCCGGTGGCCGCCAAGCCCGCGCGCCGCCGCAAGGCGGTGGAGTAGGCGGCGCGGATTGCCGCTTGCCATTGCGGCTGATGCCGTGAAAAAGGTCTCGTTCGCGAGGCCTTTTTCATGACCTATCTCATCTACATCGCAGCCGCGCTTGCCGAGATCGCCGGCTGCTTTTCTTTCTGGGCCTGGTGGCGGCTGGCGAAGTCGCCGCTGTGGCTTGTTCCCGGCCTCGTCTCGCTTGCCCTCTTCGGCTTCCTGCTGGCGCTCGTCGACACCAACGCCGCCGGCCGCGCCTATGCGGCCTATGGCGGCATCTACATCGCCGCCTCGCTCGGCTGGCTTTGGCTGATCGAAGGCGCGCGCCCCGACCGCTTCGACCTCGCCGGCGCCGCGCTCTGCATCGTCGGCGCCTCGGTCATCCTTCTGGCACCGCGGGGAGTCTGAAGTGGAGCTGCCCGCCCCGCTCCGGCAAGGCGTCGACGGCCTGCTCGAAAAGGTGCCGCTGCCGGCGCTGAAACAGGCGGCGAGAACGCTTTCCGAACGCTACCGCGCCGAACTGCGCGACGGCCGTTTGCACATGGCCGAAGACATGGCGGTGAAGGCCTATCTGGCGACCAGGCTGCCCGCAACTTACGCCGCTGTCCGCGCAAGCCTCGATGCGCTGGAAGAGGCTCGACCCGAGTTCCTGCCGAAAAGCCTGCTCGATATCGGCGCCGGGCCTGGCACCATGCTTTGGGCCACGGTGGACGTCTGGCCTGAGCTCGAGCAGGCGGTTCTGGTCGAGGCGAGTGCTTCGGTGCGCAAGATCGGGCAGTCGCTGGCAGCCGGCGCGATCGCCGCCCGCGCGGACTGGGTCGCCGGCGACGCCACCATCGATCTCGACGGTCTCGGGCCCGCCGATCTCGTCAGCGCGGCCTATGTTCTGGACGAGATCGCGCCGGCCTCGCTGCCGAAGCTCGTCGGCAGGCTCTGGCGGTTGACCTCCGACACGCTGCTCGTCGTCGAGCCCGGAACGCCGGCCGGCTGGCAGCGCGTTCTTGCCGTGCGATCGCAGCTCATCGAAGCCGGCGCGCATGTCTCGGCGCCTTGCCCGCACGTGGCGCCCTGCCCGCTTGTTCCGCCCGACTGGTGTCACTTCTCGCGCCGTGTCGCCCGCTCGCGCCTGCATCGGCTGGCCAAGGAGGCCGACGTGCCGTGGGAGGACGAGAAGTTCATCTACCTCGCCGCATCGCGGCAGCCGGCGGCGGCGCGCGCGGCGCGGGTGATCGCGCCGCCGAAAGCGGGTTCGGGCAAGGTGGTGCTAAAGCTTTGCCAACCGGACGGCAGCGCCGGCGAGCGCCTGTTCAGCAAGCGCGACGGCGAAGTGTTCAAGACGGCGCGGCGGGCGGACTGGGGCGATACGCTGGCATAGGCCGCATACCCGGACGACCTCGGCATCGAGAGAGTCGCATCGCCGGTGCGCTGGCGGCTCGCGTGCTTTGGAGATTAGCCGAAGCGTCCAGACTTCGTCATCCACGGGCGGAGCGGGAGCGAAGCGACGCGGCGCAGACCATAGGATGACGACCTGACGAGTGTTTCGACTAATCTAGGTCGTCCGCGGCACCCTGCGCGAACAGACGTGGCAGATCGGTTGTGAGCGAGCCTCCGACGGCAATCAGCCATCTAATTTGTTCTTGCTTCGTTCCATACTTGCGCATAAGAATCATGACTTGCCGAGTCAACCGGAATCGGGCCACCGGAATACTGTCCTGTGGACGGTTCGCCGTTCCTGTGAACAACGGGCATCAAGGCCGATTGGCCGCGTGGTGATGCAGAAAGGTCAACACCGACTCATCTCGTTCTTGTTATCGAGAAGCCGGGATCGAAATCGGGGACATCATGGCAGAAGCAGCGCGCAAAATCGGCGTGGCGGAGCAACCGCTTTATCGCGAGGCACCGAACAACATCGAGGCCGAGCAGGCGCTGCTTGGCGCCATTCTGGTCAACAACGACGCTTTCTACCGCGTTTCCGATTTTCTCAAGCCCGCGCATTTCTACGAGCCGCTGCATCGACGGATCTTCGAGGTGGCGGCCGAGCTCATCCGCATGGGCAAGATCGCGACGCCGATCACATTGAAGACCTTCCTTCCCGCCGAAGAAAAGGTCGGCGACATGACGGTCGCGCAGTATGTCGTGCGCCTTGCTGTCGAAGCGGTCACCGTCGTCAACGCCACCGATTACGGACGCGCCATCTACGACCTCGCCACGCGCCGCGCGCTGATCACCGTCGGCGAGGACATGGTCAACATCGCCTATGACGCGCCGGTCGACATGTCGCCCTCCGACCAGATCGAGGACGCCGAGCGGCGTCTTTTCGAGTTGGCGGAAACAGGCCGCTACGACGGCGGCTTCGAGAGCTTCAACGATGCGGTCAAGACCGCCGTCGACATGGCCAACGCCGCCTTCATGCGCGACGGCCATCTGTCGGGTATCGCCACGGGCCTGCGCGACCTCGACCGCCGCATGGGCGGCCTGCAGCCCTCCGACCTGATCGTGCTCGCCGGACGCCCCGGCATGGGCAAGACCTCCTTAGCCACCAACATCGCCTTCAACATCGCCGAGGCTTACGTGCCGGCGCAGCAGGCCGACGGCAGCTTCAAGGCGGCCAATGGCGGCGTCGTCGGTTTCTTCTCGCTCGAAATGTCGTCGGAGCAGCTTGCCACCCGCATCATCTCCGAACAGACCGAGATTTCGTCATCGAAGATCCGCCGCGGTGAAATCTCCGAGATGGATTTCGAGAAGCTGGTCGCCTGCTCGCAGACGATGCAGAAGATCCCGCTGTTCATCGACCAGACCGGTGGTATCTCGATCGCGCAGCTCTCCGCCCGCGCGCGGCGGCTGAAGCGGCAGCGCGGCCTCGACCTCATCGTCATCGACTATATCCAGCTGATGCAGGGGTCGAGCGCCAGGGCCTCGCAGAACCGCGTGCAGGAAATCACCGAGATCACCACGGGCCTGAAGGCTTTGGCCAAGGAGCTCGGCGTGCCGATCATCGCGCTGTCTCAGCTCTCGCGTCAGGTCGAAAGCCGCGACGACAAGCGCCCGCAACTCTCGGACCTGCGCGAATCGGGCTCCATCGAGCAGGACGCCGACGTGGTGCTGTTCGTCTACCGCGAGGAGTATTACCTCAAGAACCGCGAGCCGAAGCTCGGCACCGACGAATACATCAAATGGGAAAACGAGATGAACGAGGCGCGCGGCAAGGCCGAGTGCATCGTGGCCAAGCAGCGCCACGGACCGACCGGCACGGTCAGCCTCGCCTTCCACGGCGAGTTCACGCGCTTCTCGGATTTGGCGGAAGAGCATCATCTGCCGGAGAGGTTTGAGTAGCTTTTGGCAGACGTCAGCGCTCCGTCACACCCCCCTCTGGCCTGCCGGCCATCTCCCCCGCAAGGGGGGAGATTGACTGCCGCCACGACCTTCGCCAATCGCCGACGTTGCAGGAATAGCGC
>NZ_RZSC01000340.1:0-6098 GCF_003998155.1 Mesorhizobium sp. M1E.F.Ca.ET.063.01.1.1 | reverse complement strand
AGCGTAAGCGATGCGCCAAGGCGCCCTTTCCCGAAGCCGCCTGATGCGTATATGGCTGTCAGCCGTTAGTCGGCGCGCCGGCGGCGATCACTGCAGGTTACCATAACGGGTGACATAGTGGAGTTCGCGCAGGGCGGGGATGACCAGGGCGATGTCTTTGTATGCCTCGTGCTCGATGAAGTGCGCGGTCTCGGGCCCCTGCCTGGGGTTGCCGAGGACGGGCCGCCCCTTTTTGTCGACGCAGTAGATCAGGATGGGCAGCAGCAGACCGTGGTTGGGGTTCTTGAGGTCGAGTAGCCGTTTCCAGCGTTTGATGTTGAGATTCATGGCCGCGTAGAACCCTTGGCACCACGGCCGCGGGTCGATGCCGCCGCTGGGCTTGGTGGTGAAGCGGGGTGCATAATCTTGCGGTCTGTCGAACAGCGTCTCGTTGATCCGGTTGTGGATCCTGGCGAGGCTGGCAAACACGGCGTGATCGGTTGCAGAGCCTTTGGCCAGGACGTCGCGCGGCAACCCCATGAGCGGGCACATCCAGTCTTGCGGGTCCGCGAACCGCGGCCCGGTGACCGCCGCCGTCACGAAACCATCCCGCGCCGAGACGGTCCGCACCAGCGGGCGGGGGTTGGTCTTGGCGGCCATCCAGGCCTCCAGCGCCTCGTCCGACAGCGCCATGTCATCGAGCGCGCTCATGCCGCCACGCTCCGCAATCAGGTTGTCGGGCTCGAGCTGGCCATCGTAGAGGAAGCGATTGAACGCGCGCCATCGCTTGGTGCCATAGGCGAAGGCCTTGGCGATATCGGCATGCCGCGACAAACCCTTGGCCTGGCGCATGAGTTGTCGTTGCAGCGCGCGCACCAGTGGTCGGGTACGCGTTCGTCGTGCGGCCAATCGCTCGGACGGCGGAAGCCCCCGTATCTCTTCCTCGATCCGGTAGATCGCCTGGATACCGGCCATCGCCGTCGTGCTGAGCTCGGTCGGCTGGCTGTCGGGATCGTCGAATATCTTGCGACGCAGATGCGCCAGGCAGGCAGCTTCTCGAATGGCGCCGCCCCTGTAGATCTGATTGTAGCCGGTGAACCCGTCGGCCTGGAGCGTGCCGGCAAATCCGGCGAGCTCGCTCATCACGCTCTCGCCGGCGCGACCCATGGTGGCGCGGTACCAGGCGATCGGCGGCTCCTGCGAACCCGAGTTGCGGTCGTCGGCGACGTAAACCCAGAGCGCGCCCTTGTGCGTCGCGCCGGTGCTGGGCGCCAGGATCGGAAACCGCGTGTCGTCGGTGTGGATCTTGGTGCGGGTACGGCCGATCTCACGGATGCGGTTGTAGATCGGATCAAGCAAGGCGGCGGCGTAGCCGGCGCTGCGCGCCAGCGTCGATCGCTCGATATCGACGCCCTTGGCGGCCATCATCTGTGCCTGACGGTAGTACGGCAGATGATAACCCCACTTCGCCATCATGATATGGGCGAGCGCGGCGTAGCTGAGCTTGCCGCGTGCAATGGCCTTAATCGGTGCCGGCGCCTGAATGATTTTATCGCAGGTCCGGCAGCTGTACTTGGGTCGAACGGTCTCGATCACCTGCCAGGCCTGGGCGACCAGGTCGAGCATCTCCTCGCGATCTTCGCCCATGGTGCGCAGATCGCCGCCGCAGCCCGGGCAGCATGCGCAAGACGGCTCGCGAACGATCCGCTTGCGCGGCAGGTTCGGGTTGAGCTTGCGCACCGGCAACACCCGGACCTTGTCGGTGTCAGCGACGATGGGTAGCTCGGCATCGGGCATGCCGGCGGCGAAATCGGTCTCGAAATCTTCGAGTTCGAGCAGCATCTGGCCCAGCTTCTCGGACGAGCAGCCGAAGGCCTTGCGGTTGAAGCGATCAATCCGCAGCTGCAGGCGCTGGATGCGAAGTGCGGCCTCGGCGCGCTCTCTTCGCAGCTGCTCATCGCGTTCGGCGATGGTGGTGTCACGGGCAGCAACGGCCGCCTCCAGAAGGGCGATCTCGGCGAGGAAATCAGCGATTGAGGGAGCTTGTTCCGACACCCAAATTACATACCCGAAAGAGCTCCTTCACGGAAGCAAAATCGACACAAAATCAATAACAAACGAGCAGAATCAGCCAGCCAGACGCGGCCGATAAGTCTTGCTCGGCCGGCGCCAGTCGATCCCCTCCAGAAGCAGCGAAAGTTCTGCCTTGGTGAGCGAAACGGCGACCTGATCCTTGGTGGTCGGCCAGGCAAAACAGCCGTCGGAAAGCCGCTTCGTGAATAGGCAGAACCCCTGGTCGTCATGCGCCAAAATTTTTATGATATGACCCTTGCGTCCACGGAAGCAGAAGATCGCGCCGGTGTGCGGATTGAGCGCGAGCACCTGTTGCACCATCCGCGCCAGGCTGTTGATCCCGCGACGCATGTCGGTGGCGCCGCAGCACAGGTAAATCCGGTCGGTCGGCACCACCGTGATCACCTCGTCAACTCCGCCAGGACGATGCGCAGCGCTGTCGGATCGACGGTCCCGTCGATCCGCAATCGCGTGCGCCGTTCGCAAAGGCCACGACGATCCTGCCGGCCGGGTCCGGGCAATTGGCAACGGGGCGTTCGACCTCGGGCAGATCGTTCACCTCGATCCGCGCGAAGGTCGCCATCGCCTGGTCGGCATCAAGCTCGCCGCCGGCCATCTGCTTACGCCACGCATAGAGCTGCGCAGGAGCTACGCCGAACGCTTGCGCGACCTCGGTCACCGACGACCCCGCCGCGCTCGCAAGGTCGACCAGCGCGCGCTTCTCGGCGCAACTCCACAGCTTCCGTTGCCGCGCGCGGCCGGGCATCGATGCACCATCTTCAGACGCCGCGGCGCCGCTGATCTCGGCGACCACATCGCCCTCTGCATGTTCCAATGTCATGGCGCGAAAGCTCCATGTTCATCGGCCTATTGCAAGGTGCCTTGGTGCAACGCTTACGGAGCAGGACCGCCCCGATATCCTGAAGCGCCGCCGCGCCTGGTTCGACGGCCAGCTCGATCTCGATCCGGCGAAGCTCGTGTTTATCGATGAGACTAGACTGTGACCACACTCTGCAAACGGCCAAAATGAATGGCGTCGCACCTCTCGCCTGGCTCTCCCAGACCTTGACCCGCATCGCTCAGCGCTGGCCCATGCCGAAATCGAAATGCTCATGCCCTGGAACTTCAAGCCAGACGCCATCAGCTGACCGCTTACGTTTGACTGGGGTGCGCCAGCTGTAAGGAACTCCATTCGCGACCTGACCTGCGCTTTACATGGCTGATCGTATTCGCGCTCTTGCTGGCGAGCGAATGGATATAAGCTGGGTTTAAGGCCAGCGAAACCTTTTGCGCATTCTCAAGACAATTGCTGGCGCCTATCGTCGACTGGGCAGGCCGCCTACATTCGACGACGAAGGGTATTTCTGCCGCAGAATGGTTGATCCCCTGTAGCGCGGGACCGGACAATGTCGTCCTGGTATCCCTGTCGCGTAGGCGGTTTTGGGCGATGGTAACCGGGAGACGTGGCGCAGACCAGCAAAAGCAACAACGGGCGCGACGCGTATAGGGATCATGGTCGTAGCCGCAATTTCATTGGCGCACGCCAAAACGTCAAACTTGGATCAAGGAAACATGGATTATCTGAAGAAATTCGACCTGTCCGGCAAGCGTGCAATCGTAACCGGCGGGGGGCGCGGTATCGGGCTTGAAATCGCTCACGCTCTCGGTCAAGCAGGCGCGGCAATTGTTATTGCAGACTTGGACGCGGATAGCGCTGCTGCCGCCGCTGCCAAACTCGCGTCATGCGGTGTCGTGGCAAGTCATCGCGCCATCGATGTGGCAAAGCCGGATGATGTTACGGCGCTCGCCGACGAACTGAATGCCGAACAGCCGATCGATGTCCTTATCAACAATGCCGGTATAGCCCGGATAGCCGAGGCTCTCGACACTTCCGACGCGGATTGGCTGGCAACGATGCGGGTCAATTCGGATGCTGCATTTTGGTGTGCGAGGGCCTTTGGTCGGCACATGATCGCTCGTCGCTGGGGCAACGTCGTGAACATCGGATCCATGTGCGGCATGATCGTGACGCAGCCACAGAACAACACCGCATATATTACCAGCAAGGGCGCCATTCACATGATGACGAAGTCACTGGCCTGTGCTTGGGCAAAGCATAATGTCCGGGTCAATGCGGTAGCTCCAGGCTATGTGGCCACGGAGATGACAGTTTCCCCGAAAAACGAAAGCTCCTTTCAGTATGACCGATGGCTAGAGCAGACTCCGCTGGGAAGATTGGGCGAGTCGCATGAAGTTGCATCCGCTGTTCTGTTTCTTGCCAGTTCTGCATCAAGCTATTGCACGGGGGCCATCCTCTCCGTTGACGGCGGCTATACATGTATGTGAGCGACAGGACGTTCTCTCGGATAAATCTGTCGAACAGTTGCGGTGGCGCCCCTAAAGTAACAATATTGTGCCAGATCTGATATAAGCTTTTCAATTTTGATGAGTGGAATATTGGTGCGGGTGAGCCAGTACGAGGCGCCTTAGATTTTAAAATCTCGGCGCGAATGATAAGTTGGACATTCGGTTTTTTAGAGGAGATCTCGTTCTGGGGAAATGGCCTTAATCTGTTATTTGCTCCATCGCGCCGCTGACTTACGAACCTGGGCATACGGCAGGTACCGGAAGAGGTGATCGAAGCCATGCGCGCCTTCGGCGCTACCGAGCGTCAGCTCCTGTGGAAGGCTCAGCTGCCGCTTGCGCTACCCACCATCATGGCCGGCATTAACCAGACGCTGATGATGTCGCTATCGATGGTGGTGATCGGTTCGATGATCGCTGTTGGAGGGCTGGGCCAGACGGTGCTGCGCGGCATAGGCCGTCTTGATGTCGGCTTGGCGACGGTTGGAGGGCTGGGCATCGTCGCGCTGGCCATCGTGCTCGATCGCTTCACGCATTCGCTGTCGACACAGAAGCGAAGGCCGGGCGAGCTCTGGCATCAAGGTCCGGTGGGGCTCCTCAGAGCTGTCACCTTAACAAGTAGTCATAGAAGCTGAGCAATTTGCTCACACAAAAAGGGAGGAAACGATGAAAATTGAATGTGGGATGCTCGCAATAGCCATGATGGCCGGCTGTGCCATGCCGGCAATGGCAGATCAGGTCAAGCCGGCCTGGAGCGGAGCGACGGAAGAGTTGTTCCAGACTTTTATCGTGGACGAGGGTCTCAAGGAGCTCGGCTATGACGTCGGCGAACTCACACAGATTTCATCAGTCCAGCTCGTACACACTGCGGTTGCGAATGGTGATTTGACATTCTACCCGGTCCACTGGGTCCCGCTTCACGACACGTTCTGGAAAGCATCAGGCGGCGATGAAAAGCTGATGAGCGTCGGCACCCTAATCAAGAACAGCTTGCAAGGCTATCTGATTGATAAAAAGACGGCCGACGCCACTGGCATCAAGTATCTTGAGGACCTCAAGGATCCCGAGAAGGCCAAGCTCTTCGACATCGACGGGAATGGAAAGGCAGACCTCTACGGGTGCGAACCGGGTTGGGGTTGCGAACGCGTGATCGAGCATCAGATCGACGCATTGGGCTTGCGTGATACCGTCGAGGAAAAGCAAGGTGGCTACTTCGCTATCATTCCTGATGCGATCGAACGCATTAGGGCTGGTAAGCCAACTCTCTACTACACTTGGACGCCGCTCTGGGTCTCCGCCATTCTCCGCCCTGGCAACGAAGTCGTTTGGCTAAACGTTAAGAATGCCACTCTGCCCGATGGAGAGACCGGCAACACAATCGTTGAAGGCCTCGGCAATCTCGGGTTCCCTGTGAACGATCAGAAAATTATCGTGAACACGGCTTGGATCAAAGATAATCCCAAGGCGAAGAAGTTCTTCGAGCTCGTGCAGATCCCGATCGCGGACGTGAATGCCGAGAATAGCCAAATTGCCAATGGCGAGAAGAGCAAAGAACAGGTCATGAAACATGCAACCGACTGGATCGCCGCTCATCACGCCGACTGGAACAAGTGGATCGCTGAAGCCAAGGCTGCCAAGTGAGGCTCTGAGGTTTAGAATCGGCCGACGGCATCCGCCGGCCG
>NZ_RZSC01000033.1:11808-20356 GCF_003998155.1 Mesorhizobium sp. M1E.F.Ca.ET.063.01.1.1 | reverse complement strand
CCTCGGCGAGGCGCTCGAGTTCCTTCTCGCGCCAGTCGTCGAAGGCGACGTTGCCGGTGCGGGACGAGCCGTGGCCCCAGCGGGCAGCCTTGTCGGAGCCGCGGCGGCAGCCGGCGAAGATGCCGTCGGTGGCACGGTTGACGTCGCGCTTGAAGCCATCGAGCCGGTCGCCCCAGATGATGTAGGCGAGCATGGCGAAGCCGAGCGGCCAGAACACCATGAAGCCGATGACCATCAGCGCGATGGTCGCCGGCGTCCAGGCCGGACGGATCAATGCGGTTGTGTTCATTTTCTCCCAATCCTTCCGTTGGAGACAGCCAAACCGGCTGCGTGGAATCGAAATGGGAAGGCGAAATCGGCGATTCAAGGCAAGTCAGCCCAAAACCGGCGAAGAGCCTGAAATGATTATCGCTTTTTGAGTTTTTCCAGGAAAAGCACGACCATTCCGGCGACCAGCCCCCAGAACGCCGCGCCGACGCCGAAAAGCGTGAGCCCCGAGGCGGTGACCGCGAAGGTGACCGTGGCCGGCATGCGCTCGGCCGCGTCGTGAAGTGCTATCGACAGCGCATTGGCGAGAGGCGCCATCAGCGCCAGGCCGGCGACTAGCACGATCAGGCTCGGCGGCAGGACGGCGAAGATCGCCACCAGCGACGCGCCGAAGATGGCGAAGATCAGGTAGGCGAGTGCATAGAACGGTCTTCCAGCGCTCGGCGGGGTCGGGATGGACGTCCGGACCGGTGCAGAGCGCCGCCGAGATCGCCGCCAGATTGGTGGTCGAGGCGCCAAAAGGCGCCGAGAGCAGCGAAAACAGGCCGGTTACGCCGATCAGCGGGCCGGGCTCCGGATGGTAGCCGGCCGCTTTCAGCACGGCGAGACCGGACAGGTTCTGCGAGGCCATGGTGACAAGGTAGAGCGGCAAGGCCAGGCCGATGATGGCCGAGGCGGTGAACTGCGGCGCGATCAAGGTCAGCGTCGACAATTCCGGCGTCGGCAGGCCGCCGACCCGGCCGGTGAGGAAGGCTGCGAGGCCGCCGCCGATCAGCACCACCAGCACCGACACCGCGGGGTTGAACAGCCGGATGACGAAGAAGGCGGCGATCAGCGGCAGGATCAGCCACGGATCGGCGGGAATGGCCTTGACCGCATTGATGGCGAAGCTGACCAGGATGCCGGCCAGCATGCCGGATGCGACCGAGGCCGGTATCTGCGCGATCAGCCGGGTCAGCGGCTTGAACAGGGCGGTGGCGATCAAAAGGATGCCGGTGACGATGAAGGCGCCGACCGCTTGCTGCATGGTGAAGCCGCTGGAGGCCGCGACCAGCGCGAGGCCGGGCGTCGACCATGCGGTGATGACCGGCATCTTCGTGCGCCAGGACAGCCAAAGGCATTCGATCGCCATGGCCAGGCAGATCGCCGTCACCCCGCTCGCGGTCTCGATCTGGGTGGCGCCGACGGCCTTGGCGGCGGCGATGACGATCGCCAACGTGCCGCCGAAGCCGACGACCGCCGCGACGAAGGCGGATATCGGGATGGAAATCCGCATGGTTCAGGCGACCCGCCGGGCCATGTCGCCGACGGCGCGCTTGAGCATGTCGAGATCCTCGGGGCGGGACAGGCGATGGTCGCCATCGGGGATCAGCGACAGCGTGACGTCGTCGGCCGGCAGCAGCGCCGCGAGCTTCAGTGCATGGCCGGACGGCACATCGGGATCGGCCAGGCCTTGCAGGATATGGACGGGGCAGTGGGTGTCGATCGGCCCGGTCATCACCCGGTTCGCCCGGCCGTCCTCGATCAGCGCGCGCGTGTAGATATAGGGCTCGTCCGAATAGTCGGACGGTTCGGCGAAAAATCCCTTTTTCGAAAGATCGCGCTTCTGCGCCTTGGTCAGCACCGGTTCGATCAGCTCGATCGTGAAGTCCGGCGCCGGCGCAAGCAGCACGAGGCCGGCCACGCGATCCTCGCCCGTCTTGCGCAGTTCCTGAATCATGCGCAGCGCAATCCAAGCCCCCATCGAGGAGCCGACCAGAATCTGCTTGCCTTTGCTGAAGCGGCGGAAGACGGCGAGGCTCTCGGCCAGCCATTTCGAGATCGTGCCGTCGACAAAATCGCCGCCGGATTCGCCGTGGCCGGAATAGTCGTGGCGCAGATAGGCGCGGCCTTCGCGGGCCGTCCAGGCCGACAGTGCTTCGGCTTTGGTGCCCAGCATGTCGGACTTGTAGCCGCCCAGCCAGACGATGCCGGGCACGGCACCCGGCGCCTGCCTGACGGCGATATTCGAGCCCGCGACGTCGATGAAAACTGGTGTGCTGGCGTTCATGACCTTGTCCTTCCCGGCCGGTCTTTTGGCACAACCGGTGGTTCGCCGAAAAGTGCTCGCGCCGTTTCTTCGCTTGGTGCAGGGAATGCCAAGCTTTGAGGTGATTTCCTGACAAGGCTGTGCTATTGACTCCGGCCGCGCGCTCACCACATAGCGCGTCCACATAGTTGAATCTAAAGAAACCCTGAACGAAACGGCCGAGGAGACCACGACCATTCGCAGACCTTTCAAAGCAGCGGCACCCACCAAGGACGGTCCGCGCTCCAATAGAGACATCCGGGTGCCCCGGGTCCAGCTTATCGACGCAGAAGGCAACAACCGTGGCGACGTTTCCATCAATGACGCGCTGCTCCTGGCCGAAGAGGCCGGGCTTGATCTCGTCGAAATATCGCCAAACGCGCAGCCGCCCGTTGTAAAAATCCTCGATCTCGGCAAGCTGAAATACGCCAACCAGAAGAAGGCGGCCGAAGCGCGCAAGAACCAGAAGGTCATCGAGATCAAGGAGATCAAGATGCGCCCGAACATCGACAGCCATGACTACGAGACCAAGATGAAGGCCGTGCGGCGCTTCTTCGAAGAGGGCGACAAGGTCAAGCTGACGCTGCGCTTCCGCGGCCGCGAGATGGCGCATATGGAGCTCGGCATGCAGCTTCTGAACAAGGTCCGCGAGGAAGTGGCGCCGATCGCCAAGGTCGAGGCGGAGCCCAAGCTCGAAGGCCGCCAGATGATGATGGTGCTGGCGCCCCGCTGACGAGCGGGCGCCTGCGCCTTTCCTGCTTGTTCCGATACCTGCCGGCGCGGATCCCGAAATCGACCGCGCCTATCACCGCTTCGGGAAACAGAATTGACCGGCCCTCGCGGCATCGTGCTTTCGAGCGGTTCATCGTTTCACGGAAACGCAGAACCGCTCTATCTCTTTGTTCCGGCGCAATTCCGGACGGAAAACCGCTACGCACTTTTCCTGGAATTGCTCTAAAATCCGCCTGAATTGCGGAGCACGGCGTCCCGACGATCGGCGGGGCGCCTACCCGATCGCCGGCAAACCCCTCGACGATCGGATTCCCGTCATGGTCGATGAAGTGAAATTCGCGAACGACGTCCCGCCTGACGGGCTGGGCGGCTACCAGCAGATGCGCAGGCTGGTACTGGCCGTGCTGATCGTGGTGCTGTTCGCGGCGCTGCTGTTCGGTCAGTCGACCTTTCCGCCGGATACGTCGATGCACGAGTCGATCGAGATGTTCGGCGTGCTCCTGATCTTCCTCGGCGTCGTCGGGCGCCTGTGGTCGACGCTTTACATCGGCGGGCGCAAATCTTCCGAGGTGGTCACCGGCGGGCCCTATTCGATCACCCGCAACCCTCTCTATGTGTTCTCGACGGTCGCCGCAGCCGGCGTCGGCGCGCAGATCGGCTCGTTCTCCGGCATCATCCTTTTCGCGCTTCTGTGCGCCGGCGCGTTCCATATCGTCATCCTGCGCGAGGAGAGATTCCTCAAGCAGGCGCTCGGCGCGCCTTACGAAGCCTACCTGGCGCGCGTGCCGCGCTTCTTTCCCAAGCTTTCGCTCTACCAGGAAGGCGACACCGGCAGCTTCAAGCCGCGCCTGCTCTTGAACACGCTGCTCGACGGGCTGGTGTTCCTGGTGGCGCTGCCGGCCTTCGAGCTGATCGACGGCGCCCAGCAGTCAGGGATGCTGCCGGTGCTGTTTAGGCTGCCGTAGGTTGGCTCGCGTCGCACGCCCTTCGGCTAGCCGGGCAAAAAAGATCGCGACAGACCTGAATTTGAGACATCATTTTCGATGTCGGCGCTGCCCCTCATTGCCCTGCCGGGCATTTCTCCCCGTATAGTGACGGGGAGAAAGGGCTGGCCGCAGCCTAGCACCTTTCTTGCGACGCTGGAGATTGGCGAAAACGGCGACGACAGCGCCCCTCTCCCCGTCACTATACGGGGAGAGGATGCCGGCAGGCAGGTGAGGGGCGGCGCAAACGCTGGGAGAATTCTCCTGAAGCGTTCGCCATATGAACGTCGCGTCGGGTGTTGCGCGCGCGCCTCGTTTGATCTATAGGACCGCCGTCTAAAGAAAACCGCCCGGCAGGGCATGCCGTGGCGGTTTCATTTGCTTTTCGGGCTTTGGTCGGCCCGAAGCGAGAAAAGAAGCGCGATGGTGCGCCACATTACGGAGTAGCAAAATGCCCAAGATGAAGACCAAATCGGCCGCCAAGAAGCGGTTCAAGATTACTGCCACCGGCAAGGTGCTGTCGGCTGCCGCCGGCAAGCGCCATGGCATGATCAAGCGTTCCAACAAGTTCATTCGCGATGCCCGCGGCACGATGGTTCTGGCTGAACCGGACGGCAAGAAGGTCATCAAGAATTTTCTGCCGAACGGCCTCTAAACCCCTCGGCCTGGATAGCATTTAAGGAGATCATGACATGGCACGCGTAAAGAGAGGCGTTACCGCCCACGCCAAGCACAAGAAGGTCCTGAAAGCCGCCAAGGGTTTCTACGGCCGCCGCAAGAACACCATCCGCATCGCCAAGCAGGCGGTGGAGAAGTCGCTGCAGTACGCCTATCGCGACCGCAAGAACCGCAAGCGCTCGTTCCGCGCGCTGTGGATCCAGCGCATCAACGCGGCGGTGCACGAGCACGGCCTGACCTATGGCCGCTTCATCGACGGCCTCAACAAGGCCGGCATCGAGATCGACCGCAAGATCCTTTCGGACATGGCCATCCACGAGCCGCAGGCTTTCGCCGCGCTGGTCGCCAAGGCCAAGGTCGCGCTCGAATATCTGAAGAACACCACACCGAATGCTTTTGAGAGCGCTGTCGCCTAAGCCAGCGCTTCCCAAGCATTCGCAATTCTGATTTGGGGAACCCGCGCTGGCACGGCTGGCGCGGGTTTTTCTTATGCCTGATGTAACCAAAATGGTGACGCACCCGACCTGGGTGGTTGCCCGATCGAGAGAGTTTCGCCGTGAACGCCACTGCTGGAAATCTTGAAACCCTTGAAGCTTCCCTTCTAGCCGACATCGCGGCGGCTTCGGATGAAGCCGCGATCGAGGCGGTGCGCGTCTCGGCGCTGGGCAAGAAGGGCTCGGTCTCCGAAATGCTGAAGACGCTCGGCGCGATGAGCGCCGAGGAGCGGCAGGTGAAGGGTCCGGCGATCAACGGCCTGAAGTACCGCGTCACCGAGGCGCTGACCGCACGCAGGGCGGAGCTGAAGGACGTGGCGATCGCCGCCCGGCTTGCCGCCGAGACGGTCGATGTGACGCTGCCGGTGCGCCAGTCGCCGGCCGAGCGCGGCCGCATCCATCCGATCAGCCAGGTGACAGACGAGATCGCGGCGATCTTCGGCGATCTCGGCTTCTCGATCGCCGAAGGTCCGGACATCGAAACCGACCACTACAACTTCACCGCGCTGAATTTCCCGGAAGGCCATCCGGCGCGGGAGATGCACGACACCTTCTTCTTCCAGCCGGACGAGAAGGGCGAACGCAAGCTTTTGCGCACGCACACCTCGCCGGTGCAGATCCGCACCATGGAGCGGCAGAAGCCGCCGATCCGCATCGTCATCCCCGGCAAGACCTACCGGCAGGATTCGGACGCCACGCACTCGCCGATGTTCCATCAGGTCGAGGGGCTGGTGATCGACAAGACCGCCAACATCGCCAACATGAAGTGGGTGCTGGAGGAGTTCTGCAAGGCCTTCTTCGAGGTGCCGAGCGTGAAAATGCGCTTCCGGCCATCCTTCTTCCCGTTCACCGAACCCAGCCTTGAGGTCGACATCCAGTGCGACCGCTCGCGGCCCGGCGAAGTGCGCTTCGGCGAAGGCTCCGACTGGATGGAGATCCTGGGCTGCGGCATGGTGCACCCCAACGTGCTGCGTTCCGGCGGGCTCGACCCCGACGAATACCAGGGCTTCGCCTGGGGCATGGGCATCGACCGCATCGCCATGCTGAAATACGGCATGCCGGACCTGCGCGCCTTCTTCGACGCCGACGTGCGCTGGCTCACGCATTACGGCTTCAGGCCGCTCGACCTGCCGACGCTGTTCGGGGGACTCTCCACATGACGGCCCCGCACACCGGCGGCTGCCGCTGCGGCGCGGTGAGGTTCGAGGCGTCAGCCGAGCCGCACCACATCAGCTATTGCCATTGCAGCGATTGCCGCCGCGCCAGCGGCGCGCCGGTGTCGGCCTTCGTCGGCTTCATGACCGACCAGGTCGCGCTCGAGGGCAAGGCGCTGAAAAGCTACTGCAACGGCCCGGTGGAGCGCTCGTTCTGCGGCACCTGCGGCTCACCGATCGCCTATGTCGACCAGCGGCTCGACAACCGGATCTATTTCATGCTCGGCGCCATGGACATGCCGGCCTATTTCAGGCCGACGCTGCATGCCCATGTGCGCGAGCAACTGCCCTTCCTGCACATGCCGGACGATTTGCCGAGACATCTGAAGACCAGCGTGCCCAGGCCCGAAGAACAAAGACCCGACGGAACACAGTCATGAAATTCACCCTCTCCTGGCTCAAGGACCATCTCGAGACCGACGCCTCGCTTGCCGAGATCGTCGCGCGGCTGACCGCGATCGGCCTCGAAGTCGAGCATGTCGACGACAAGGCGGGCCTGAAGCCCTTCGTCATCGCCAGGGTGTTGACCGCGGTTCAGCACCCCGACGCCGATCGCCTGCGCGTGCTGACCGTCGACACCGGCGACGGCAAACCGCCTGTTCAAGTCGTATGCGGCGCGCCGAACGCCCGCGCGGGCCTAATCGGGGCCTTCGCGGCGCCCGGCACCTATATTCCCGGCATCGACGTGACGCTCTCGGTCGGCAAGATCCGCGGCGTCGAGAGCCACGGCATGATGTGCTCCGAGCGCGAGTTGCAGCTTTCGGACGAGCATACCGGCATCATCGACCTACCCGAGGATGCGCCGGTCGGCACCAGCTTCGCGGCCTACGCGCATCTCGACGATCCCGTGATCGAGATCAACCTGACGCCGAACCGGCCGGACGCGACCAGCGTCTACGGCATCGCGCGCGACCTCGCGGCGAGCGGGCTCGGCCGACTCACTGGCGGCGCGATCATGCCGCATGCCGGCGAAGGCCTGTGCCCGGTCAAGGTCACGATCGAGGCGCCCGACCTCTGCCCCGGTTTCGCGCTCAGGCTGGTGAAGGGCGTCAAGAACGGCCCGTCGCCGAAATGGCTGCAGCAGCGGCTGATCGCCATCGGGCTTCGGCCGATCAGCGCGCTGGTCGACATCACCAACTACGTCACCTTCGACCGGGGCCGGCCGCTGCATGTGTTCGATGCCGCGAAGGTCGCCGGCAACCTCGTGGTGCGCCGCGCCAAGGACGGCGAGACGGTGCTGGCGCTCGATGGCCGCGAATACACGCTGACGCCCGAGATGTGCGTGATCGCCGACGACAACGGCGTCGAATCGATCGCCGGCATCATGGGCGGCGAGCATTCGGGCTGCGACGAGAACACCACCGACGTGCTGATCGAATCGGCGCTCTGGGACCCGATCACCACGGCACGCACCGGCCGCACGCTCGGTATCATCAGCGATGCGCGCTATCGCTTCGAGCGCGGCGTCGACCCCGAATTCATGGTGCCGGGCGTCGAGCTCGCGACCAAGCTGGTGCTCGATTTCTGCGGCGGCACGCCGACGGAAATGGAGGTTGCCGGCTATGCCGGGCACAAGCCGATGATCGTGTCCTTCCCGATCTCGGAAGTGAAGCGGCTGACCGGTATCGAGGTGCCGAAAGAAGAAGCGCTCGGCATCCTCACC
Source organism: Mesorhizobium sp. M1E.F.Ca.ET.063.01.1.1 (assembly GCF_003998155.1). Taxonomy (NCBI): domain Bacteria; kingdom Pseudomonadati; phylum Pseudomonadota; class Alphaproteobacteria; order Hyphomicrobiales; family Phyllobacteriaceae; genus Mesorhizobium; species Mesorhizobium sp. M1E.F.Ca.ET.063.01.1.1. The sequence goes on along the minus strand of NZ_RZSC01000033.1, from coordinate 12,257 downwards.
CGGCTCGGCTTCGAGCCGCAGGGCTCGGGCGATGTCGTCAAGGTGAAGGTGCCGTCGTGGCGGCCGGATATCGACGGCAAGGCGGATCTGGTCGAGGAGGTGATGCGCATCCACGGCGTCGACAACATCCTGGCCCAGCCGCTGACCTCGCATGACGCCGTCAACGGCAAGATCCTGACCACGCTGCAGGTGCGCACCCGTGCCGCCAAGCGCGCGCTGGCCGTGCGCGGCATGATGGAGGCCGTCACCTGGTCGTTCATCCCGGCCAAACACGCCGAGCTGTTCGGCGGCGGCCAGACCGCGCTGAAGCTCGCCAATCCGATCGCCGCCGACATGTCCGACATGCGGCCCTCGCTGCTGCCCGGGCTGATCGCCGCCGCGATCGGCGTTGCGCTGCGCGGCACCGCCAAGCTCGACGGTTCGGGCCGCAGCTGGGCCGGCAATTCCGG
>NZ_RZSC01000033.1:0-11798 GCF_003998155.1 Mesorhizobium sp. M1E.F.Ca.ET.063.01.1.1 | reverse complement strand
GACATGCGGCCCTCGGTGCTGCCCGGGCTGATCGCCGCCGCGCAGCGCAACGGCGATCGCGGCATCGGCGACGTGGCGCTGTTCGAGGTCTCCGGCACCTATGAGGGCGATGGGGCCGACCAGCAGCGGCGCGTCGCCGCCGGCGTGCGGCGCGGCACCGCCAAGCTCGACGGTTCGGGCCGCAGCTGGGCCGGCAATTCCGGACCTGTCGGCGTGTTCGACGCCAAGGCCGATGCGATCGCGGCGCTTGAAGCCTGCGGCGCGCCGGTCGACCGGCTGCAGCTCGAGCCCGGCGGTCCTGCCTGGTACCATCCGGGACGTTCCGGCACGATCAAGCTCGGGCCGAAGACCGTGCTCGGCACTTTCGGCGAGTTCCATCCGAGGACGCTGGACGCGCTCGACGCGTCGGGGCCGATCTGCGGCTTCGAGATCTATGTCGACGCCGTGCCGGAGCCGAAGGCCAAGCCGACACGCACCAAGCCGAGGCTGGAGCTGTCGCCGTTCCAGGCAGTGAAGCGCGACTTCGCCTTCGTCGTCGACAGGTCGGTCGAGGCCGGCACGCTGGTGCGGGCAGCTTTGGCCGCCGACAAGAAGCTGGTCACCGGCGTCTCGGTGTTCGACGTCTTCGAGGGCGCTGCGCTGGGTGCGGCAAAGAAGTCGATCGCCATCGAAGTCTCGATCCAGCCTGTCGAGAAGACGCTGACCGACGAGGATTTCGAGGCGCTGGCAAAACGCATCGTCGACAACGTCAACAAGCAGACGGGCGGCGTGCTCAGAGCTTAGAAAGGCTCTCATCTTACGCAATTCCGGACGGAAACCGCTACGCACTTTTTCCTGGAATTGCTTGTGAGGATTGCCGGCAGGTGGCGAATCGTCCTCCAAAGGGGCGATGCACCATCTCCGTTATTCCGGCCTTCCTTTCGAGGAGCAGCGCGCGGCCTTTCTCGCCATCGTCACGGCCGATGCGCTGCTGGCCGAAACGCTCGCACGGGTTCGCGCGCTTGCGCTGCCGGATTGGCTGGTGGTTTCCGGCGCGCTCTACAACAGCGTCTGGAATCATCTGACCGGCAAGCCGCCGGGCTACGGCATCAAGGACGTCGACCTGTTCTATTTCGACGACGCCGACCTCTCCTACGAGGCCGAGGATGCGGTGATCCGCCGGGCGGCGAAGCATTTCAAGGGCCTGGCGCTGCCGGTCGAGGTGCGCAACCAGGCGCGGGTGCATCTGTGGTATCCGAAGAAATTCGGGCAGGAGTGCCCGCGCTATACGAGCGCCAGCGAGTCGGTGAGCTACTTTGCCTCGACGGCGCATGCGGTGGGGGTGCGGTTCGATGGAGACGGGGCGTTGGAGCTGGTTGCACCGTTCGGGCTCGACGACCTTTTTTCGTTTCGCATCGTGCCGAACCGGGTGATGGACAACCAACGGACGCATGAGGCGAAGGGCAGCAGGGCGCGGGAGACTTGGCCTGAGATTAGTGTGGTGCCGTGGTAGGGCTGAAGCCCCATCGCCAAGCGGATAAGGAGCCTAATGTCGGCGGGACAGCACCCCCCTCTGCCCTGCCGGGCATCTCCCCCGCAAGGGGGGAGATTGGCAGCTTCGTCCGCGGCGCTCTTTTGCAACGTTGGCGATTAGCGAAAGCAAGGGCGACATCTGATCTCACCCCTTGCGGGGGAGATGGCCGGCAGGCCAGAGGGGGATGCCTCGCGCCAACGTTTCAAACATTTGCGTCGCAAGTGCAAAGAGGGGCCGCCGAAGCGGCCCTCTCGATTGCCCAGTGATCCGGTTTCACCCATTCACCAGCGCCAGCAGCTCTTCCGTGTAGCGCTTGCCGACCACCTTGTCGGGCGACAGCGCATCGCCGATCGCCGCGACCTCGGCCGCGCTCAGCGCGATCCCCGCCGCCGCCGTGTTCTGCTCCAGATGGCGGAGCTTTCGCGCACCGGGGATCGGTACGATGAAATCGCCCTGGTGCAGCACCCAGGCGAGCGCCAGTTGCGCCGACGTCACGCCCTTTTCCGCCGCCATTTTTTCCAACACCGCGATGACGGCGTTGTTGGCTTCCATGGCCTCGGCCTGGAAGCGCGGCAGGCCGAGGCGCCAGTCGCCGGCGCCGAGCGCATCCGGCTTGCTGAGCGTGCCGGTGAGCAGGCCGCGTCCGAGCGGGCTGTAGGGCACGAAGCCGATGCCGAGCTCGCGGCAGACAGCGAAGACCTCGTCCTCGGGATCGCGGCTCCACAGCGAATATTCGCTCTGCACGGCGGCGATCGGGTGCACGGCATGGGCCCGGCGGATGGTCGCCGCACTTGCCTCCGACAGGCCGAGCGCGCGTACCTTGCCCTCGCGCACCAATTCGGCCATGGCGCCGACCGTGTCCTCGATCGGCACGTTCGGATCGACGCGGTGCTGGTAATAGAGGTCGATGACATCGGTGCCGAGCCGCTTCAGCGAGGCTTCGGCCACCGCCTTGACGTGCTCGGGGCGGCTGTCGACACCGGCCATGCGGTCGGTGCCCGTGCCCTCATCGAGAATCTTGAAGCCGAACTTGGTGGCGATGGTCACCTTGTCACGCACCGGCTTCAGCGCCTTGCCGAGCAGAATCTCGTTCTCATAAGGGCCGTAGACCTCGGCCGTGTCGAAGAAGGTGACGCCGATCTCGACGGCGCGGCGCAGCGTGGCGATCGCTTCCGCCTCCGGCTGGCCGCCATAGCCGAAGCTCATGCCCATGCAGCCGAGGCCGACGGGGAAGACTTCGAGTTCAGTTCCGAGTTTGCGGGTTTGCATGGCGCATCTCCTTGTTGCGATGAGGGAGAGATAGCGCCTCGCAATGCGTTCGATAATTCTGTCTCTTTTGCACAGCTTGCTCTATAAAATAGATCAATGAATCGAACGAACCTTTCCCAGCTCGCGGTGCTCGCGGCCGTCGCCCAATGCGCCAGCTTCCGCGGCGCCGCGCGCGAGCTCGGCATCGCACCGTCGGCGGTGAGCCACGCGGTGTCGAGCCTCGAGGCGCGGCTCGGCGTGCGGCTCTTGGCGCGCAGCACGCGCAGCGTCTCCCCGACCGAGGAGGGCGCGCAGCTCTTGGAGCGCCTGCGGCCAGCGCTGTCCGAGATCGACCTGGCGCTGGAAACAGCGGTCGAGGCGCGCGACCGACCAGCCGGGAATCTCAGGCTCAGCGTGCCGCGCACCGCCGCGCATCTGGTGCTGACGCCACGGCTCGGCGCCTTCACTGCCGCCTATCCCGAGATCGTGCTGGAGATCGTCATCGAGGACCGCTTCACCGACGTGGTCGAAGGCGGGTTCGACGCCGGCGTGCGCCTCGGCGAAAGCCTGCAGCGCGACATGATCGCGGTGCGCATCGGGCCCGACCTTCGCGGCGCCGTGGTCGGCGCGCCGTCCTATTTCGAGGCGAGGCCGAAACCTCGCCATCCGCGCGATCTGGCCGATCACCGCTGTATCCGCTTCCGTTTCTCCAGCGGCATCCTCTACCGCTGGGAGTTCGAGAAGGATGGCGAAGAGATCGAAATTGCCGCGCAAGGGCCGCTGATCCTCGACGAGGACCATCTGATCGCCCGGGCGGCGGTCGACGGCGCCGGGCTCGCCTTCGTCTTCGAGCCCTATGTGTGGGCGCCGCTCGCCGACGGCAGGCTGATCCGCGTGCTGGAAGATTGGTGCCCGTCCTTCGACGGCTTCTTCGTCTATTATCCGAGCCGCCGCCAAATGCGGCCGGCGCTGAGGGCCTTCGTCGACTTCTTCAGGGTCAGCGGTTAGCCTACCCTCCCCCTTGTGGGGAGGGTCGATCCGCATAGCGGATCGGGGTGGGGGTTCTCGTAGGGCGCTACCCCGTCGCTTCGCGCCGACCCTCCCCACAAGGGGGAGGGTGGAAGAAAGCCGGAAGCGAAGGCGTTTGCACACCATGCAATCATCCATCACCAACACCACGACCCGTTATGGCTGGGCGATGATCATCCTCCACTGGCTGATCGGCGCGATCTTCATCGGCCAGTTCGTGCTCGGCTTCGTCATGGTGCGGATCGAAAGCCAACGGACGTCCTTCGAGCTGATCCAGTTGCACAAATCCTTCGGCTTCCTGCTGCTTGGGCTGATCATCCTGCGCATCGCCTGGCGGCTCGGCAACGCGGCGCCGGCCTTGCCGGTTTCGGTCGGAACACTAGAGCGCAAGGCGGCGCCGCTCGCTCATTTCGCGCTCTATGTCTTCCAGATCGCGCTGCCCCTTTCCGGCTGGGCGCTGGTTTCGGTCTCGACGCTGGAAATCCCGACCATGCCGTTCAACCAGTTCGTAATGCCCAACCTGCCGCTCACCGAATCCGACGCCGCCGAAAGCTTCTGGTCCGCCGCGCACTGGTATCTCGCCTATGCCGGCATCGCGCTGGTCGCGCTGCATATAGCGGCGGCGCTGCGCCACCATTTCCTGCTGCGCGATACTGTGCTGAGGCGCATAATCACGCCTTCGTCAGGCGGGGAATAGAGCGGGCCAGTCATACGTTGATGGGGCAAGAACGCGTATCTCCGAAAGGAACGAACCCATGACCGCGCGCATCCTCGGATTGGCGGCCTTTGCCGCTTGCCTTGCCATGCCTGTCTACGCGGCCGTCGCTCTCAGCGACGCCGCCGGCAGCTACACGATCAGCTCCTCGGGCTCCAGCATCCACTTCACCATCGGCAAGGCCGGCGGCGGCGGCTTCGACGGCGCCTTCGGCCGCTTCAAGGGCACGATCCGCATCGACAACAGCGATGTCGGACGCTCGAAGGTCGACCTCACCATCTATCCGGAAAGCGTCGGCACCGGCCAAGGCCGCATCGATGCCTTCCTGCGCTCCGACGCGGTGTTCGACAGCGCCAACAACCCGGAGATCCAGTTCCGCTCGACAAACGTGACACGCACCGGCGACACGACGGCCCTTGTCACCGGCCGCTTGACGGCGCGCGGCAAGACGTTTTCGGAAAAGTTCACGGCCGAGCTCGACGGATTGAAGTCCGGCACGATCAAGTTCCATGTCACCGGCAAGGTGCTGAGGTCGCGCTACGGCATGGATGTCGGCACGCCGCTCTATTCCAACGTCGTCGACTTCAACATGACGCTGATGGGCAGACGAGGCTAGGCGCGACCCTTTTCCTTGCTCCCGCGAAGGCGGGGGAGAGGTGGCTCGGGCGAAGCCCGAGACGGAGCGGGGGACGCCCTCCGCGACGGCAAAGCCGTCTGAGAAGTTGGCGGCTATCAGGCAGCTTCGACTCCGGGGCCGGCTCTTTACGAAGTCCCCTCTCCGTCCCGGCTTCGTCGGGCTCCCCACTTCGTGGGGCGAGGAACTGGCGCACCGCATTGGCTTTTCCGCCGATTTCGGGCAAACCTCGTCGCCTGTAAATCGACATGGAGAAGCACGATGTTCCGATGGGGTGTTCTGTCGACGGCCAAGATCGGCCGCGAGCAGCTTTTGCCGGCGATCGTGGATTCGGAAAACGGCGTGCTGTCGGCGATCGCCAGCCGCGATCTGTCGAAGGCCCGCGCGCTGGCCGACCGCTTCGGGGCCCGCCATGCCTTCGGCTCCTATGAGGAGCTGCTCGCCTCGAAGGACGTCGACGGTGTCTACATCCCGCTGCCCACCTCGCAGCATGTCGAATGGGCAGCAAGGGCGATAGAAGCCGGCAAACATGTGCTGGTCGAGAAGCCTCTCGCACTCGACGCCAAGGACATCCCGCCGCTGATCAAGCTGCGCGACGAAAAGAAGGTGCTGGTCTGCGAGGCCTTCATGGTCGTCTACCACCCGCAATGGATCAAGGTGCGCGACCTCATCGCCGACGGCGCCATCGGCCGGCTGCGCCATGTGCAGGGCGCGTTCTCCTATTACAATGTCGACCCGAAGAACATGCGCAACCAGCTCGACCTGGGCGGCGGCGCGCTGCCCGACATCGGCGTCTACCCAACGGTGTCGACGCGGTTCTCGACCGGCAAGGAGCCGGTCCGCGTCCAGGCCAATATCGAGCGCGACAAGACCTTCGGCACCGACATCTATTCCTCGATCCGCGCCGATTTCGGCGACTTCGAATTGTCCTTCTACCTCTCGACGCAGATGGCGGCGCGCCAGGTGATGGTGTTCCACGGCGAGAAGGGTTTCATCGAAGTGTTATCGCCCTTCAATGCCGGGCTCTACGACCACCACCGCATCGAACTGCACAACCAGAACCACACTGAGGCGCAGGTGTTCCGCTTCCCCGGCACCCAGCAATACCGGCTGGAATGCGAAGCCTTCGTCCGCGCCGCCCAGGGCGGCAAGGACCGCGTCTTCACGCTGGAGGAATCGGTGCTCAACCAGAAGGTCATCGACGCCATCTTCCGCGCCGGCGACAAGGACGGCTGGGAACCAGTCTGACAGGTCGCCAACAGGACGCTTGGGGGGAGAAAGAAGATGGCTGACGACGCGGACGTGATCATTGTCGGCGCGGGGCTTGCCGGCCTCGTCGCCGCGGCCGAGCTTGCCGAGGCCGGCAAAACAACCGTCATCGTCGACCAGGAACCGGAGCAATCGCTGGGCGGCCAGGCCTTCTGGTCGTTCGGTGGACTTTTCCTGGTCGATTCGCCCGAGCAGCGACGCATGCGCATCCGAGATTCGCACGACCTTGCGCTCGAGGACTGGATGGGCACCGCAGCCTTCGACCGTCCGGAAGATTTTTGGCCGCGCAAATGGGCGGAAGCCTATGTCGGCTTCGCCGCCGGCGAGAAACGCTCCTGGCTGATCGAGAGGGGCTTGAAATTCTTCCCCGTGGTCGGCTGGGCCGAGCGCGGCGGCGGCAATGCCAGCGGCCACGGCAATTCGGTGCCGCGCTTCCACATCACCTGGGGCACCGGGCCCGGCATAATCGAACCCTTCGTCCTGCGCGTGCGCGAGGCGCAAAAGCGTGGACTCGTCCAATTCAAGTTTCGCCACCGGGTCAATGAGATCACGCGCACCGGCAAGACGGTGACCGGCGTGCGCGGCGACGTGCTGGAGGCAAGCAGCGTCGAGCGCGGCCACAAGAGCTCGCGCGATGTCGTGGGCGATTTCGAGTTCCACGCGCAAGCGGTGATCGTCGCTTCAGGCGGCATCGGCGGCAATCATGAGCTGGTGCGCAAGAACTGGCCGCAGCGTCTGGGCGCGCCGCCAAAGCGGATGATCACCGGCGTACCCGACCACGTCGACGGCCGCATGCTGGCAATCAGCGAAGCGGCCGGCGGGTCGATCATCAACCGCGACCGCATGTGGCACTATGTCGAGGGGATCAAGAACTGGGCGCCGATCTGGACCGAGCACGCGATCCGCATCCTGCCCGGCCCGTCGTCGCTCTGGCTCGATGCACGCGGAAAACGGCTGCCGGTGCCGCTCTATCCGGGCTTCGACACTCTAGCCACGCTCAGCCACATCATGAGCACCGGCTTCGATTATTCCTGGTTCATCCTGACCAAGAAGATCATCCAGAAGGAGTTCGCGCTGTCGGGCTCCGAGCAGAACCCGGACCTCACGGGAAAAAGCTGGCGGCAGGTGCTGGGTCGCGCGACATCGGGCATTCCCGGCCCGATGAAGGCCTTCATGGAAAAGGGCGAGGATTTCATCGTCGAGACGGACCTTTCGAACCTGGTCAAGCGCATGAACGCGCTGGCCGGCGAGCCGCTGCTGGAGGCCGCGCAGGTCGAGCGCGAGATCCGCGCCCGCGATATGCAGCTCGACAACCCGTTCTCCAAGGATGCGCAGATCACCGCGCTGCGCGGCGCCCGCGCCTATCTCGGCGACAGGCTGATCCGCACGGCGAAGCCGCACAAGATGCTCGATCCGGAAAGCGGCCCGCTGATTGCGGTCCGCCTCAACATCCTCACCCGCAAGACGCTGGGCGGCCTGCAGACCGACCTCGACAGCCGCGTGCTCGATGCCGCCGGACAGCCGGTGCCCGGGCTCTACGCGGTTGGCGAGGTCGCCGGCTTCGGCGGCGGCGGCGTGCACGGCTATGCGGCGCTCGAAGGCACCTTCCTCGGCGGCTGCATCTTTTCCGGCCGCAGCGCCGGACGGGCGGCGGCCAAGGCGGTCGCCTGAGCAGTCTCCCCCCTTGAGGGGGAGATGGCCGGCAGGCCAGAGGGGGTCGTCTCACATAGATCGCCAACGCGGTCTGTTATCGCGAAAGGCGTCGGCGTTCCACGCGCGGCGGCCCCCTCTGTCGCCTTCGGCGACATCTCCCCCTCAAGGGGGGAGATTTGGCGGTGCCAGGTCAAAAAAGTCTCCGACAGCGAATCCTTTCGGCCGCACGAAACGTCTTCCTTGGACCAACCAAAGGAGACGACCATGAACCACAATCTCATCCGCTACGGCGTGAAGGACACCGGCATCGCCGAGAACCGGGCGCTGGTGGCGAAAGTGTTCGAAGCGCTGGATGAAACGAGGCCGCAATCCGTGCGATATCTCGTGCTCGAACTCGACAACGGCGAATTCGTCCACATCGTCGGTTATGAAAAAGACAGCTCGGCGCTGACCGAACTCGACGCTTTCAAGGCCTTCGGCGCCGATCACGCCGAGCGACGCTCGACACCGCTGGCCAGGTCGGCGGCGAAGATCATCGGCAACTATCATATGCTGGCGAAAGCCGACGAGGCCGTGTCGGCCTGACGGGTACGATATGGCTCGCGGGCCGGCGATCAAGAGAACGGGAACGATGAGCACAGCGAAATTCGACCGCGCGGCGCTTGAAGCCATGCTCGTCGGCCTGCGCCCGAAACTGCATCGCTACGCGGCCCGCATGGCCGGCTCGACGATCGAGGGCGAGGACATCGTCCAGGAGGCGGCGGTGAAGGCGCTTGCCGCGCACGACGGTGGCGCCGCGGTCGAGCGCCCCGAGCAGTGGCTGTTCCGCATCGCCCACAATGCGGCGCAGGATCATCTGCGCCGCCGCCAGCGGGAGCGCTCCCGCGTGACCGAGGCCGACATGACCGGAATGGAAGACCTCTCCGCCAGCGCGGAGGCGAGGCTTGCGGCGGCGGCGAGCCTGCGCAGCTTCATGCGGCTTACGCTGGCGCAGCGCAGCGCGGTGATCCTGGTCGATGTGCTCGGCCTCAGCCTCTTTGAAACCTGCGAGGTGACGGGCGCGACACTCGCCGCCACCAAGGCTGCGCTGCATCGCGGCCGGGCGGAGTTGAAGGCGCTGGCATCGGCGCCGGATGACATGCCGGTGCCCAGGCTCGATCCGGAAGAGGAGCGCCGGCTGCGCCGCTACATCGACCTGTTCAACGCGCGCGACTTCGATGGGGTCCGGGCGCTGATCGCCGAGGATATCCAGGTCGACGTCGTCAACCGCACCCGCTTGCGCGGCAAGAAGGAAGCTTCGACCTATTTCGGCAATTACGACCGCGTCAGCGACTGGGCGTTGCAGCTCGGCTTCGTCGATGGCCAGCCGGCGATCCTGATCCGCAATCCGCAGGCGGACAATGCGGTGCGCGGCTTCGTGCTTCTCGAATGGCGCGGCGACGAGGTCGTCCGCATCCGCGATTTCCGCCACGCGCCTTATTGTGTGACGGAGGCGGGTATCCTCTTCGTTTCCGGTGAGCGGGCATGACTGGATACCGCGAAGATCGGCTCGCCGGATTTCCGCCGCTCCCCTCTCCGATCCGGGCCGAGTTTCCTCCAGCCACCGGCACGTCTATAAGTCCGCATCGGGCGGAGCGTTGAGCAGAACGGACACGAGGACGTGACGCAGGCTGGTCCCGAAACGCACGGCACCTCGGCACGGGTCCTCGCAGCGATTATCGCATTGGCGGCCTGGGCTGGCATAGCGGTGCATTTTCACGCGCTCGCCGACGGGCCGGCATCGTGGCCCGGGGTGGTTTGGACCCTGCTCGGCTATTTCACGGTCACGACCAATCTTTTGGTGGCAATCGTGTTCACCGGCGTTGCGGCGAAGGCGCGGTTCGCCACGCCATGGCTGCTTGGCGCGACCTTGCTCAACATCCTGCTCGTCGGCGTCGTCTATGGGCTCCTGCTGCAGGGCCTGAAGGAATTAACGGGCGGCTCGCAACTCGCCAACGTCCTGCTTCATCGGGTGACGCCGGCTCTGACGACTGTTTTCTGGCTAGGCTTTGTCCGTAAGGGATCGCTTACCTTGCAAGCCCCGTTTCTCTGGGCGCTCTACCCGATCGGCTACCTCGTCTACGCCCTGTTTCGCGGCGCGGTGGAGAACCGCTATCCCTATCCCTTTATCGATGTCGCCAGGATCGGCTGGGAACAGACACTCGTCAACAGCCTCCTGATCGCCCTCGGCTTCGTGGCGGCGGGAGAGGTGCTGGTCTGGCTCGACCGACGGCTCGGCGGAAAGACAAGGTCGTAAGCGGCTCGCCAGAGGCGGCTGGCCGCCGGCACAGCATCCGCAATCGATATTCCGGCCGGCACTCGTCGCGCTGAAGTCCCCTATCATCGGACTGGCCATCTGTTGCTGCTGTCTTGCCGTGTATCTCAGGCCGGAGGCGCCTGGGGCGCGGAATCAAAGCGCGCCGCTGAAAGACGGATTCAGGCGACGCGCTAAGATCTTTGTTTTGATGCGTGTCACTTCCTCAAACCGCTGCGCAGTTTTGGGCGACATGCATTTGGGGCGATAGCGATCAAGAGATCCTGCGACGCGACCAACCTCGCTCACGCTACCATCAACATCCATGTCTCAAACATCATTTATTGACGATGAGGCACTTTAATGTATGCTACAGATTCGAGACCTCATATTTTAAACTGAGCAAGAAAGTTCGTCGGTGATAACCGCACCGCAATTGCGCGCCGCCAGATCGCTGCTGGGCATCGATCAGCGCCGGCTTGCCGAATTGTCCGGCCTGTCGGTGCCAACGATCCAGCGCATGGAAGCCAGCGGCTCGATCATCCGGGGCAACGTCGATTCGCTGATGAAACTGATCGCGGCGCTCGAGGTGGCCGGCATCGAACTGATCGGGGAAGGCGCGGTCAGCCAGGGCGGCGGGCGCGGTGTGCGGCTGAAAGCCGGCTTCGGCACGGCCAAGGCGCCAGACGCCGCCTATGCCGAGCCCGGCGGGAGCCTGCCGTGATTTCGACCGTTGCTCTTCTGTTGTGCGGTCCCGCAGCGCTTCTGGGCACGGCCGTCCTGGCCGGAGCCATCAGCCGACGTGCCTCGGCGACGCGTCTGGTCTATGGCGCCGCGCTCGCCATCTCGGCCGCCCTGCTCGTCATCGTCGCAGGCCATCTCATGGGCAATCCCGGCGAGGTGTCCGCCGTCACCTTGCCGCTCGGCCTGCCATGGACCGGCGCCCGGTTCCGTCTCGACGGCCTGTCGGCCTTCTTTCTGATCGTCGTCAACCTGGGCGGCGCGGTCACCAGCCTCTACGGCCTTGGCTATGGTCAGCACGAATCGGCGCCGCATCGCGTGCTGCCCTTCTATCCGGCCTTTCTGGCCGGCATGAACCTTGTCGTGCTGGCCAACGACGCCTTCGCCTTCCTGCTGTCCTGGGAATTCATGTCGCTCGCCTCCTGGGCGCTGGTCATGGCGCACCACCGCGACGAGGCGAACAGGCGGGCTGCCTACATCTATCTGGTGATGGCAAGCTTCGGCACGCTGGCGCTGCTGCTGGCCTTTGGCCTGCTGGCGGGGCCGGCGGGAACCTATGCGTTCGACGCCATGCGCACGGCGCAACCCGGCCCGCTCGCCGCCGGCGCGCCCAACAGGTCGAACACCACGCGGACGAAGCCGTAGATGGCGACCTTGGTCATGATGCCGCTCATCAGCGCCGAGACGTGGCTCGGCGCTGATG
>NZ_RZSC01000339.1:0-6113 GCF_003998155.1 Mesorhizobium sp. M1E.F.Ca.ET.063.01.1.1 | reverse complement strand
CGGCGGTGAGACCGGCGAATTTCTTGGCGAGATAGAGCAGCTCGCCGAGGTCGCGCGGCTTGAAGCTGGTCGGGTCCGGGGCGGTGCGCATCAAAAGCGGCTGAATGAACCGGCACTGCCGCGTCACGTCGCGCGAGTAGCGGTCATAGGCCTCGGCGTCGTGCCTGGAAAAACGGGCGAACTCCCGGCGGTGCGCGTCATGATCGCGGTAGTTGGCGAGGTAGTCGCCGTCGCGCGTGAACACGGCGCCGCCCTCATAGGAGATCACCTGCAGGCCGAAGCGCGGCAGCTCCAGGTCGCGCATGATCTCGGGCCGGAACAGCGAGCAGACATAGGAGCAGTTGGAATAGAGAAAGCCCGGCGTCAGCTCGCGACTGGTGGCTGCACCTCCGACCCAGTCGTTCTTCTCGACCACCAGTACATCGAGCCCGGCGCGCTGCAGGTAGCAAGCGTTGACCAGCCCGTTATGGCCACCGCCGATGACGATCGCGTCCCATGTCTTCATGCGCGCTCACCCTCTATCCGGCCGCCCCTTCATTTTTTGATGATCTTGGCCCTGATTGCCCGAATTTGGCACGGCTAACGGCTTTTTGTCCAGCTATATTGAATGAATGTTCAACAAATGGTGTTGCTTTTTCCCCTTGATGGGCTAGGCTTTCCACGCATTTCTGGGCCTGCATGACCGAAAGGGCCAAAATCGGCTTTGGGGCTAAAAGATCGATGATCGAAACGGCTGACGCCGAGCCGGAATATGACGATACCGCCATCCGCTTCCTCGAAGCGCTCTGGGGCGACGGCTATCTGTCGCCGGGTGGTCCCGAAGAAGTCGACCGCGTGGTCGAAGGCCTGGCGCTCAAGGATAAGACGATCCTCGATATCGGCTGTGGCGCCGGCGGCATCACGCTGCATCTGGTCGCGCGCCATGGCGCGGCGCATGCGACCGGTTTCGATGTCGAGAGGCCGGTGATCGAGACGGCAAGGCGGCGCGCCGCCACGCAAGGTCTCGAAGACCGCGTCCGCTTCGTCCAGGCGCCGCCGGGGCCGCTGCCTTTTGCGGACACTTCCTTCGATGTCGTCTTCTCCAAGGACGCGCTGTTGCATGTGCCGGATAAAGACGCGCTATTCGCAGAAATCTTCCGCGTGCTGAAGCCGGGCGGCGTGTTCGCCGCGTCGAACTGGATGATCGGCCATGACGGCGAGCCGTCGCCTGAGATGAAGGCCTATGTCGCAGCCGAGGGGCTCTCCTTCGCCATGGCTTCGCCGGCGCGCTACGCCGAAGCGATGCGGCGCGCCGGCTTTACCGACATCAACATACGCGACCGCAATCCATGGTACCGCGAGGTCGCGCGAGACGAATTGGCGCGCCTGAAGGGGCCGCTTTATCAACCCGTCGCCGCTGCGGTCGGCGCGGCCTATGTCGACAAGAACATCCGGACCTGGGAGGCGATGCAGAAGGTGCTTGACAGTGGCGAGCACCGCCCCACTCATCTGCGCGGTTGGAAGCCGGTTGGATAGCCGGCGATGCTGGAGACCGTCACGCTCATGAAGACTGCAGAGGCCACCGACAACGCCGCTGAATCCCTGCGCAAAGGCGATGCCGAAAAGCGCGGCCGCAAGGCCTCGAAAGAGGTCCGGCAGCTGCAACTGATCGAGGCGACGATCGATTCACTGGCCAAGCGCGGCTATGCCGAAACGACGATGGCCAATGTCGCGGATGGCGCAGGCCTGTCGCGCGGCATCGTCAACTTCCATTTCGAGAGCAAGGAAAAGCTCCTGATCGCCACGCTGCAGCACATGTATGACGAGTATTCGGCGCATTGGCGCACAGCCTTGCAGAAGGCGGGCGACGATCCGGCGCGACAATTGCAGCATCTGGTGTGGGCCGATTTCGATCGATCGATCTGCAACAAGCGCAAGCTCGCGGCTTGGCTCGCCTTCTGGGGCGAAGCCAAGTCGCGGCCGATCTACCAGGCGCTGAGCAGCTCGCGCGACAATCACTACCAGCAGGTCTTCATCGATCTCTGCACGACGCTCAAACAGAGCGGCGGCTATGCCTATGAGCCCCAGGCCATCGCGCTGGCGCTCAGCGCCATGCTCGAGGGCCTGTGGCTGCGGCTGATGATGGGGACGGAGGACACCACGCGCGAGACCGCACTGCAGGCGACGAACGCTTTTTTGGCCGCCGCCTTCCCGAAACACTATGGCTAGCAAAAGCCGGGGGTTCGCAACAGCCGGCCTACAAGACCGGCAAGACCAAAAGAGGATGGAACAGCATGAAGAATCTTAGCCGACGTCTGACTTTGACCTTGGCGCTTGGGAGCGCGATCGCGGCTTCGGCGGCGGCGTTCGCCGTCGCCGCCGACAAGGACCTGACAGTGTTCGACTGGTCCGGCTACGAGGACCCGAGCTTCCACGGCAAATATATCGAGAAGAACGGCGACTCGCCGACCTTCGCCTTTTTTGGCGACGAGGATGAGGCTTTCGAAAAGATCCGCTCCGGGTTCAAGTCCGATCTAGGCCATCCCTGCTCGCAAAGCGTGGTGAAGTGGCGCGAAGCGGGACTGCTGCAGCCGCTCGACACTTCGAAGATCACCGGCTGGAAGGACCTCAATCCCGGCATCATGGCGATGAAGGCCCTCGCCACCACGCCCGACGGCAAGGCCTGGTTCATGCCCTGGGACTGGGGCGACACCCAGCTCACCTACAATTCCGATAAGATCGCCGAAAAGGACGTGCAGTCGCTGAAGACCTTCGCCGATCCGAAATACAAGGGCCGGGTCTCGATCCCCGACAATGTCGACGACGCCTATGCGCTGGCCAGTCTCGCCATCGGGTTGAAAGATTGGACCAAGATGACGGACGCTGAGTTCAGCCAAGCGTCCGACTTCCTGCGCCAGGTGCACAAGAATGTCCGCTCCTACTGGACCGACACCACCGACATCGTGCAGCTGCTCTCGGGCGGCGAAGTCGACCTCGCCTGGGCCTGGAACGATGCGACGGTGCAGTCGGTCAAGGCCGGCGTGCCGATCAAGTCCAAGAAGGACACCGACGAGGGCATTTCGACCTGGGTGTGCGGCTACGTGCTGTTCAAGGACGCGCCCGGCAACGTCGACAAGGCCTACGACTATCTCAACGCCGTCAACAATCCGGACGTCGCCAAGGTGCTGGTCAAGGACTGGGGCTACGGCCAGGCCAACGCCAAGGGCATGGCCGGTGTCGATCAGGCGGTGCTGAAGGAAAAGGGCTACGACAACGTGGAAAAGTGGGTCGACAAGACGCTGTTCCAGCAGCCGCTGCCTTCCGAGCTCAAGCTGAAGATGATCGCCGAGTTCGAGAAGATCAAAGCCGGCTATTGAGCCCAGTTTCGGTCGCTGCCTGTTCCGTCTGCACAGTGGAGCAGGCAGGCTCGCCAAAGCCTGGGAATTCTCCTAACCTCGTTCGCAATGTTCGCGATGGGGGAGTTCTTGCGCCATGATATCCATGCTTCGCAGCCTTGCCTTGGCCGCCGTCGTTACCGTTGGCGCGGGGGCCGCCTATGCGCTCGCCGAGGGCGGCGGCGATCTCGTCGTCTTCGACTGGTCGGGTTATGAGGATCCGCTGCTGCATCCGGCCTATACCGCCAAATACGGCGCCGAGCCGAGCTTCTCCTTCTTCGGCGACGAGGACGAGGCGTTCGAGAAGATGCGCGCCGGCTTCAAGGCCGACATCGCCCATCCCTGTTCGCAGAGCGTGGTGAAGTGGCGCGAGGCCGGACTGCTGCAGCCGCTCGACACATCGAAGATCGCCGGCTGGAAGGACCTCAATCCCGGCATCATGGCGATGAAGGATCTGGCGACCACCGCCGACGACAAGGCCTGGTTCATGCCCTTCGACTGGGGCAACACCTCGCTGCTCTACCGCACCGACAAGGTGACGGCGGACGAGGCGCAATCGCTGAAAGTCTTCGCCGACCCAAAGTTCAGGGGCCGCGTCACCATCGGTGACAATGTCGATGACGCCTATGCGCTGGCAAGCCTGGTCATCGGGCTGAAGGACTGGACCAAGATGACCGACGAGCAGTTCAGCCAAGCTTCCGCCTTCCTGCGCGACGTGCACAAGAACATCCGCTTCTATTGGACCGACGACACCGACCTCAACCAGGCCTTCACCGGCAACGAGGTCGATCTGGTCTGGGGCTGGAACGAGACCTATGTGACGCTGAAAGGACAAGGACTGCCGATCGAGATGAACCGCAACACCAAGGAAGGCCTGTCGACCTGGGTGTGCGGCTATGTGCTGATGAAGGACGCGCCGGGCAAGCTCGACCAGGCCTATGATTTTCTGAACGCCGTCAATGCGCCCGACGTTTCGGAGTATATGGTGAAAACCTTCGGCTACGGCCACGGCAACAATGCCGGCATGGCGGCGATGGACCGGAAGCTGCTTACCGACCGCGGTTTCGACAATCTCGACAAGTTCCTCGACAAGACACTGTTCCAGCAGCCGCTCGCGCCGGAGCTCAAGCAGCGGATGGTTGCCGAGTTCGAGAAGATCAAGGCCGGCTATTGAGCAGTAAGATCGAAAGGACCGACGTCATAGTCGTCGGCGCCGGCTTCACCGGCCTGTCGGCTGCGCTCGAATTGAAGCGCGCCGGCGTCGATTTCCTCGTCCTGGAAGCACGCGACCGCGTCGGCGGCCGTGTGGAAGCCACGCGAAACGGGCTCGGTGAGCTGATCGACAGCGGCGGCCAGTTCCTGTGCGAGGACATGCCGGAACTGATGGCGTTGGCCAAGGCGCGCGGCAAGACATTCGTCGAGACCTATGTCGATGGCGAATTCATTACCCACCCATCGATGTCCGTCGAGGAAGCCGAGCGGACCTACCGGATCGCGATGGCGATCCGCGAGCGCATGAACGGGATCGAGCCGGACGATCCCTCGATCACCGGGCTGACCGTCGCGACGTGGCTCGAACGCCAGAAGGACATGGCCGACGCCAAGACCGCCTTCCGTTCGATGATCGAGGGCCTGTGGTGCCTGGCGCTGGACAAGGTGCCGTTATGGTACCTGATCGACAACGATCGCCGCATCACCAACGAGGTGTTCGAGCTGCAGTATTTCTTGCGCGAGACCATGCAGTCGCTGGCCGACGATCTGGCAGGTGACCTCGGCGACCGGCTGCGGCTGGGCGAACCGGCGACACGGATCGAGCACGGGCAGCAAGGCGTTCGTATCGTCTCGGCCCGCGGTGTGATCGAAGCACGCAAGGCGCTGATCGCTCTGCCGCCGGCGACGGCGGCGAAGCTCGAATTCGCGCCCGCCTTGCCGGCGGAGCTTGCAAAGGCTCTGGGCGTCTGGGAAAGCGGCGCGGTGATTAAGATCCTGGTGCGCTATGCCAGACCATTCTGGCGCGAGCGGGGTCTGCGCGGCATGGTCATGTGGCGCGACCAGCCGGGGCTGTTTGCCTGCGATGGCAGCAAGGATCTCGACCATGCCGCGCTTATCGTCTTTGTCGGCGGGCCGCTCGCGCTGCGCTGGCACGAACTGGGCCAGCCGGCGCTGCGCGCCGAGGTGACGGCGAGGCTGGTGAAAGCGCTCGGCCCGGAAGCGGCGGACATCGTCGATTTCAACCTGCGCGACTGGACGCATGACCGTTGGAGCGGCGGCGCCTACAGCGACCTCATCATCGACGCCACGGCGAGAAACGCCGAACGCACCATCCTTGCCGGCGCGCCGCCGGTGCATTTCGCGTCGTCGGAAGTGTCGCCGTCCTTCCCCGCCTATGTCGAGGGCGCGATCGTGGCCGGGCGCATCGCCGCCGGGAAGATCTTGGCTGATCTTCAGTCCGCCATCGCCACCAGCGCTTCGGGATCGTAAGCGAGGCGGATCGGCGCGCCGACCGGAATGTCGTCGGCGCCGAAATCATTGGTCTCGGTCACTGAGAGCGGTTTTTCCAATCCCGGAATCTCGACGATCAGATGCGTGATCTCGCCGAAATAGTGGCGCTCGACCACTTTGCCGGCGACCTCGAACTTTGCTGTCGCATTGTCCCACAAAACACGCAGCCGCTCCGGCTGGATGCCGAGCGTCGCCGCGCCGCCGTTGCGTATGAAGGCTTTCGGCTTGTCGGTTTTC
>NZ_RZSC01000338.1:5036-6137 GCF_003998155.1 Mesorhizobium sp. M1E.F.Ca.ET.063.01.1.1 | reverse complement strand
GCGGTCCATGGACTTTTCAAGCCTTGGTTGAATCGTGAAGGGCGCTTGGGTCGACAGCGCGGCGAGGGTCTGTCATTCCTTCCAGAACGCATCCTGGAGGACGGCATGAAACCCATGACGACCGGTATGGCGCTCGCCATGCTGACCCTCGCCGGCACCGCCGAGGCTGCCGACTGCGTCGACGCCAAGTCCGCCAAGGCCGGCTTCGTGCTGGAGAAGTCCGGCATCCGCAGCGAGTTCCGGCCGGCGCCGGGCGGCATGGTCGCTGTCGCCAACAACTACCAGTCGCAATCGCCGCAGACGCAATATCTCTATGCCGGGCTGATCGAGGTCTTCCGCGACAGCGAAACGGGCCGATTGTCGATGATCCCGCTCGGCGACATCAAGAAACTGTTTCCGCTGAAGGCCGGCGCCAGGAGCAAGACGGAGTTCGTGCGGCTGTCGGCGAAGAAGGCACCCAAGGGCACCGAAACGCTGGCTTTGGCCGTCAGGGGCAAGGAGACCTACAAGCTCGGTGACTGCAAATACAACGTCCTGGCGGTGAGCGAGACGCTTACCGGCGATACCGGCGCGGTAATCGACACATTCACCGCGCTCTATTCGCCGGACCTTCAGGCGGTGCTGGCGCGGCGCTATGACGAGGGCACAAGCGCGCAAAGCGAGGTGGGGTTCGAGACGATCAAGCCGCTGAAGGAGTAGTGCCGGCTTTCTTTAGGTCTCAAGCGAAGGCGATCCTTCACACCCCCCTCTGTCCTGCTAACGTTCCTGAATCGTCTATCGCAGCAACATCCTACGGCGTCGCTTCCCTGTCAGTCGGCCTAGCGATGGCTGGAGGCCTTCCAACCCCTTCAAACATTCCCGCAGCACACCCGCATCCTGCGCGGTCTTGGCCATCGACATGGCGCCGGAATAAACCGCTACCGCAAGTACCGCGAAGCGGTCGGGATCGGTGCCGTCCTCCCCGCCGGCTTGCTGATCGGCCCGCGCTTTGTCGGCGATCGCCCGTCGCCAGCCGGCAAAAATCCCCGCAAGGGCCGTTCGGAAATCGGCGTCGGCGAGCGACAGTTCGTGCGCCAGATTGTTGAGCGGGCAGCCGCGCAC
>NZ_RZSC01000338.1:0-5026 GCF_003998155.1 Mesorhizobium sp. M1E.F.Ca.ET.063.01.1.1 | reverse complement strand
ACCAAGAAGGCGCTGGCGCTGGCGGTGATCGAGGAGCGCGTGGCGGCAGCGCCTTCTTGGTCGGGAAATGGTGATGCAGCGCGCCGCCGGTGACGCCGGCCGCCGCCGTCAGGTCGCCGAGACTCGAGGCGTGATAGCCGCGCGCCTGGAAGGACTCCTCCGCCACATCGAGGACCCGGCGGCGCATACCTGCCGGGTCGTTGGTGCGCTTCTTGCGCATCGCCATCTCCCCCTTCTCCCCTTGTGGGAGAAGGTGCCTGAACGAAGTGAAGGCGGATGAGGGGTGCTCCAGCTTGGCAAAGACGGCGATCCGTCCAGCACCCCTCATCCGTCTTGGCGCTGCACGCCAATCCACCTTCTCCCACAAGGGGAGAAGGAAAAGGAAAGATACCAGATTGACAAAACAGGACAACCGGTCTGTTTTATAAACAGGATGATCGCCCTGTTTTGGAGTCGACGATGAACATCGTTCGAAGTGCCCCCCGCCTTGCCTCACCCATCGTCGAGCTTCGCCAATACACGCTGAGGCCAGGCCAGCGCGAAACGCTGATCGCGCTGTTCGACCGGGAGTTCATCGTGAGCCAGGAAGCGACCGGCATGACCATCATCGGCCAGTTCCGCGACCTCCACCGCCCCGACATGTTCGTCTGGCTGCGCGGCTTCGACGACATGAGAGCCAGAAAAGACGCGCTGAGCGCCTTCTATGGCGGGCCGGTCTGGGCCGAGCATCGCGACGCCGCCAACGCGACGATGATCGATTCGGACGATGTGCTGCTTCTGAAGCCGGCATGGCGGGATGCCGGCTTCGACCTGTCGGGACTGCAGAGGTCCGCCATCGCCGAAGCCGGAAAAGCAAATCCGGAAGGCCGCTTAGACAGCATTATTGAGATTTCGATTCATCATTTGCGCCCGGGTATGGGTGCTGCCTTCGCCGAGCGTTTCCGGACGGAAGCGATTCCGCAGCTTGCGGCAAACGGCGCACGCCTGCTCGGCGCCTTCGTCAGCGAGCACGCCGAAAACACGTTCCCGCGCCTGCCGGTGCGAGTTGGCGAAAATGTCTTCATCGCTGTCACTGGTTTCGGCAACAAAGAGGCGCTCGACCGATGCCAAGCCGCCCTCGCCGCTTCGCCGGCGTGGCGAGTCTTCCGGAAAGCTTTGGAGCCGAGCCTGACAAAGCCATCCCAGATGCTTCTGCTTTCGCCGACATCCCGATCGTTGGTGGGCCGGTGATCCCTGCCGGGAGGCTGCCTGCCGACAGATACGGAATGTCAGTCGCTTCGCCAGTTCGGCTGCTACGGCTTGACGGTGAACTCTGTCCACATGCCCGTCGCGAAGTGACCCGGGACATTGCAGATGAGCACGTATTTGCCAGGTTTCAGGTTTACGGTAAGCGTGCCCGAAGCGCCAGGGTCGAGTTCCGCAACCTCTCCCTTGTCGCCGGCCTTGTCCTCATCGACCCGGTTCTCGGCAGCAATGTAGGGAAGCGGGTCCTTGGGATCCGCTCGATACATCACGATCATTTCGTGGATAGTATCCTTGGAACTGTTCTTCACCTTGAACGTGATCTTGCCGGCCTTCACCGTCGCGGGCTTGGCCGTCATCCCCATGGTTGCCTTCGACATGTCGAGATTTGGCGTTCCATAGGCGAAGCCGGTGGTCATGGGCGTGTTCGCCCCTTTGTCCCACAACGAAACCTGAACAGTGCTGGCAGCCTGAGCGGCACCAGCCATCGCAACAACCGCGGCAAGCGACAGTGCCGCACTGCTTACCATGCTTTTCACAGCGAAGTTCCTCCGGCAGGCACCGATGGAATCGACACCGGCAATCGACCTCTTAAGGCCGTAGAACCAATCAACAGCCCAACGGTAGCGGTATGGTTGCACCTCCGGCCACCCTCGGCCTTGCGCTGGATCAAACCTTCCGGGCCTTAATGGACCGCCCGACCGGTGCATACTCAGCGGATCTCCGAGATCGAATCCAACAGGATATCACGAGCCCCGAAGGGTCTGGCTTAAGACCTCGGCGACGAAAGCCGGATCCTCCCAATGCGGGTTGTGGCCGCAATGCTCCGCCCACACGAGGCGTGAGCCGGCTACCGCTTCAGCCAAAGCTTGCTGGTGCGCCTCACCAAAAAGCGGATCGCAGGCACCCGCTATGATCAGCGTCCGGACCCGCACGGCCCGCGCTGCAGCGGTCAGATCCGTACGGCGGATTTCTTCGAGAATGGCGCGCCATCGCGCCGTTGGCATCGCCGAGGCGTCCTGAGCCATGGCTGCAAGGAAGGCCCGCGGCACGTTCGCGCCGCAGGCATGCCACCAGTCATAGAACGGATCGGCCGGGGCGATCGGATCGCGCAGCGCCGCGACACCGGCGACGAGGGGATGGTCCGGCGCGAAACCGGTTTTCAAAGTGCCGGCCACGACCACCAGCCCACCGATCAGTTCCGGGTGCCGCGCTGCCAGCGCGATCGACACCATGGCTCCCAGCGAATGGCCGACCAGGACCGGCCGGTCGAGCCGCAGGCGCCGGATCAGTCCGGCGATATCTTCGGCGAAATCGGCGACGGCGCAGTCCTCACGCGCCTGCGAAGCGCCGTGGCCGCGCAGGTCCGGCATGATCAGGCGGCGGCCGGCGAGATACGGCATCAGCAGCGAAAAGCTGCGGCTGGTGTCGGTGAAGCCGTGCACAAGCACCAGCGGCGGCTTTGAACCGGCGATCTCGACATAGGCAGCGTCGAGGCCGCCGACATCGACAAACTGCTTGCGGCTAGGCCAGGCGTCCTGCTCGGTCTCGTGCTCCGGCAGGTCCAATGCCGCCGGTCTCACAGTCCGAGCTTTTCCTTGACCGCGGCAAGGCCGGGTTTGCCGTCGAAGGTGGTGACGCCGGCCAGCCACCCATCGAGGCGATCCTTGTGCAAGGTAATCGACTTCAGCGCCCCCTCCTCCGGCTTCATGCCATCATTGATGAGGTAGCCCATGCCGACATTTTCCATATCGATGTCGAAGGCAAGGTTCTTCAGGAGCTGCGCGACGTTCGGGCATTGCTGCAGATAGCCCTTGCGCACCTGCGTCGTCACGGTGGCGGCGCCGAAATTCGGGCCGAAGAACTTGTCGCCGCCGGTCAGGTACTTGAAATCGTACATCGTGTTCATCGGATGCGGCGCCCAGCCCTGGAAGACGATGAACTGCTTCTCCTTGATCTCGTAGCCGACTTCCGAGAGCATGCCGGCTTCGCTCGACTCGACCACCTGCCAGCCGTCGAGATGGAACTGAGGATCGGCGATGGCGTCCATCATCAGTTGGTTGGAGCCGGGCTCGATGCCGTACATCTTCTTGCCGAACCTGTCGGCGAATTTGTGCAGGTCGGAGAGATCCTTGACGCCGGCTTCCCAGACATAGGTCGGCACGGCGAAGGTGTATTTGGCGCCGACCAGATTGACGCGCACGTTCTCGATCGAGCCGTCCTTCTTGTAAGGCTCGTAATAAGTGACCATCGCCGGGTCCCAGTAGCCGAGGAACAGGTCGAGGTCTTTGTTCTTCATGCCCTCGTAGATGACGTTGATGCCGAGCACCTCGCTCTGCGGCTCGTAGCCGAGCGCCTGGAGCAGCACCTTGGCCACGCCCGTGGTGAAGGCGAGATCGTTCCAGCCGGGCTCCGCCATGCGGACCACTTTGCAGTCCTCGGCTTCGGCGGCCCTGGCGGCCTGGGAAGTCAGCATCAGGGCCGCGACACAGACGCCATTCGCAAGCATACGCAACATTCCGGTTCTCCTCATGTCGACTATTCGTTGACCAACTGGTCATATTATTGTCCCACTGGTCAATCATTGATCTGAGCGGGCGAAAATGTCAACATGGATTCGCGATGCATGGATCGGTCCGGTGAAACTCACACGTCTCAGCGACATACGCCGCAAGGAATTGCGGCAGGCAGCCTTCGCGGTGCTGGAGCGCGAGGGCATTGCCGGCGCGACGCTGGAAAAGGTCGCGGCCCAGGCCGGCGCCTCGAAGGGCATCGTGCTGCACTATTTCCGCAACAAGCAGGAACTGTTCGAGCATGCCATGCGCGAGGCGAATGCCGTGCTCCGCAATGCGGTGGTCGTCAGGCTTCGGCGCGCACGGACGCCGATGGAACGACTGCACGCCGTGATCGAGGGCAATTTCGAGGAGCATCTGTTCCTGCCGCCGCTCTGCCACGCTTGGCTGTCGCTCTGCTCCGAGGTGCCGCGCGACGAGAAGCTGGCGCGCATCCAGAAGGTCATCCACGCGCGCATGCGTTCGAACCTGTTGTCCGGCCTGCGCGACCTTGCATCGCCGGACCTAGCGGATGAGATCGTGCTCGGCGTCACCGCGCTGATCGACGGGCTGTGGCTCCGGCTCGGGCTGCAGCCGGGCAGCGTCACACGCGAACAGGCGGTCCGCCAGGTCAAGGACTATGTCGCGGGGCGGCTCGCCCTGCGCCGGCCCGCAACCGTCGAGGCTGGCCTCCGCCATACGGCGGGGTGAGGGCTAGTCCCCGACCTCGTTATCCAGGTTGCGGAAGCCAAGCGCCTCAATTTCGTCCAGAATCTGCTCGCGGATCCAGCGATGCGGCGCCTCGTCGTCGCGGCGGGCGTGCCAGTACATCCGCACCGCCGGAGAACGAATTGAAATCGGCGCCCGATAGATGCCGAGCGGCAAGGATTTCGCTGCCACCGCCGCGAACTGTCTTGGAACGGCGGCCAGATAGGATCCGCTCGCCACGGCCAGCGCAACGGCCTGGAAATGCGGCAAGGCGAGCGTGACTTGGCGCGTCCGGCCCATCCTGCCCAGCGCGTCGTCGGTGAAGCCCGACATCGAGCCGTCGACGGAGCGCAGCGCGTGCGGCAGCTCGCAGAAGAGGTCGAGCGGCACCTCTTCCCCCTCGGCGATCCCCGCATGGCGAAGCGCGGGATTGTCTTTCGCCGCGATGATGGCAAAGGGCGACCCGAACAGCGGCACGCTGGAGACCCATTCGGCGACGTCCAGCGGGCGCTCCAACGCCACGT
>NZ_RZSC01000337.1:0-6161 GCF_003998155.1 Mesorhizobium sp. M1E.F.Ca.ET.063.01.1.1 | reverse complement strand
GCCGTTAATGATCATGCCCTTGGCTAAAGCGGCATCGCGAGTCACAGCGACGGGCAGCCCGGCATTGTTGGGCCCGTCCCCCGATATGTCGATGACCCGGCGCGGCGCCGAAAAGCCGTTTTTCTCCAAAAGCCCGGCGCCGAAGCCGAGAGCACCCGAGATTGAGGTGCCGCGAAAGCTCCGGAACGGCCGGCCCGCGATCTTGTCGGCAAAGGCGTTGGCGCTGTCTGCGCCGTCAATGATCTGCCAGGCGATCACGCCGTCGTCGCGTACGACGCCCGCCCATTCGAAATAGGCGAGCGCGACGCGACCGCTTTGCCCCGAACGCACCGCGTTGATGAAGTCGGGATGGCGCAGCGCCTCGACATAGCCGGCGCGCTGCAAGGCGAACTCGCCTTCGTCCATCGATTGCGAGATATCGACAGCCAGCACGAGCTCGACATCGACCGGGGCGCCGTCGTCAATCGCGGGCATTGGCGCAGCCTCGGCGCAGGCAAGGCAGGCAAGCAGGCTGAGCAGCTTCGGCATGGCGAGCTCCGACCACACCGGGATTCTTCCCCGCGATCGCGGCGAAATAAAGCTATTTTTTGCGATGGGCGGCAACTGGTGGAGGTTCGATCGCCCCGGCGCGCAGGCGGGCCGGCTTCAGCGCCGATCCGCCGCTGTCCTTGATGATAGTGAGCGCCCGCGGGAAGAACTGGATGTTGTGCAGACCGCGCCCGATATTGAGGATGGCGGCATCCGGCAGCCGGGCCTGCAGCATCGCCAGCACGCGTCGTAACGTGGCGCCGTCGAACGTATCCAGCGCTTCGTCGATGATCACCCATTTCGGCTTCCTCAGCGCGAGCCGGGCAAAGGCGAGCAGCCGCTGTTCGTCGTCGGCCAGTTCATGCTCCCAGCGCGCCGAACGGTCGAGCTGGGACGACAGGCGCTCCAGGCCGACTTCGCCGAGCACCGCCGATATCTCGGCATCGTCGACGTTGACGCCTTCGGCATGGTTGAGCACATCGCGCAGCGTGCCGAGCGGGAAATAGGGCGTGCGCGGCACGAAGAACGGCGTCTCCCCGGCCGGCATGCCGATGCGGCCGCATCCCCAAGGCCAGAGGCCGGCGATGGCGCGGAAGAACAGCGTCTTGCCGGCGCGCGGATCGCCGGTGATCATGACGCGCTCTCCGGCCTTTATCTCGACGGCCGTTTCGGCAAGCCTGGTGCAGCCGTCGGGCGACGCGACTTCGAGTTTGTCGAATGTCAGCGTGCCATTCGCGTTCTCGCCCAACTCGATACAGCTTTCCTTGGCATGCAGGATATCGGTTTCGCCAAGCGCGATGCGGAAGTCGGCGACGCGCATCAGCGTTGCCCGCCAGTCGGCGATGGCGCCGATGTTGTTGATGAACCAGCGCAGCGAGGAATTCACCTGGTTGAAGGCGCCGACCGCCATCATCAATCCGCCGAAGCTGATGTCGCCCGCGAAATAGACCGGCGCCGCGACAAGGATCGGCGCCACCACGGTGATCCAGCCATAGGCATCGGTGACCCAGGACAGGTTGATCTGGGCGCTGTAGATGCGCCGCATGGCGCCGAGCACGGTGCCGAGATCGAGCTCGAGCTGCCGCCTGGCATCCGCCTCGCCATGGGCGAGCGCGATGGCGTCGACATTCTCGTTGACGCGAACCACGGAGGAGCGCAGCTCCGCCTCGCGCGTGTAGCGATCGCTGTTGAAGCGGATCAGCGGCCTGCCCACCAGCCAGCTCAGCCAGGAGGCGATGCCGGCATAGAGGATCGCCGCCCAGACCATGTAGCCGGGTATCGCCAGCGAATGGCCGCCGACATGGAAGACGAAGCCGGAGGAAAGTTCCCACAGCACGCCGATGAAGGACACAAGCAGGATAAAGGATTGCAGCAGGCCGACCCCGAGATCGGTCGAAAGGTCGGAGAGATGCCCGGCGTCCTGCTGCATGCGCTGGTCGGGATTGACGCTGATGGCGCCCGCATGGGTGAGCCGGAAGGCGCGCGCCGGCCGCATCCATTCATCGATCAGGTCCAGCGTCAGCGCTTCGCGCAGCCTCAGCCGGATCGTCTGGTTGAGCCAGGTCTGGCCGACATTGAGCACCAGCAGGCTGCTGGCAATTCCGGCAAAGACCATCAGCTGGTGCAGGAAACCCGGCAGGTCGCGCCGCGCCAGGGCGTCGAAGAAAGGCTGGTTCCAGCGGTTGAGCAGGACCTGCCCGATCGAGGTCGCGACGACGACGCCGACAATGCCGATCGAGACCCACAGGAGTTGCCTGCGCACCGGCGACGTCTTCAGCGCCTGCCTGATCGTCGCCACCTGGTCGGAGAGGCTGCTGGTCTCGACCGAGAACGCGGCCAGTCCGGTGCCCTGCTTGTCATCCGTTTGGTAGTCCATATGCGAAATCCCTGCTTCCGGGAATGGTCATCAGCAACGATGCCGCGCCCCGAGCCCGTCCTTGAGATAGGGTGATGATGACCATGCGATGCAAGGCGTAGCCCCGATCACGAACGCGTCACTCGCCTCGGCGGCACCGGATCGGCAGCCCGGCGCCCGAGCGTCGTCGCGCCCTGCGGCGAGAAGACCGGGACGAAAACGCGACGCGAGGCGCGTTGCGCGACAGGGACGCCCTGGTAGAGCCGCTTCTGCGCTTCGACGACGATGACGCCGGAAAAGATCGGCCAGAATCGCCGGCCGGCGCGCTCCAGCACATTGTGGAACCGCATCATGAAGCGCCGCGGCGACGGCGGGAAGAACAGCGCGTCGGACCATGCGGCGGGCGTGAAATTCGCCTCGCGCAGCAATTCGGTGAGCTGGCCGCGCGAGAACGGCCGGCCGTTGCCGAAGGGCGTGTGCTCGAAGCGCGCCCAGACGCCGCGCCGATTGGGCACGACGATGACGACTCTGCCCGCGGGCGACAGCACGCGCCAAATCTCGTTCAGCGTCTCGCGCGGATTCTCGACGTGTTCCAGCGAGTGGACGAGCAGCATGCGGTCGATGCAGGAATCGACCAGCGGCAGCTCTTCGTCGAAGACGAGCGCGGTCGCCGTCGGTCCGGTCGCCGGCCAGACCACAGCCCCTTGCGTCGCCGGCATGAAGGCGAAGACGCGCTCGGCATCGGTGCCGAACCGCTCCAGCCAGGGCAGCGTGTAGCCCAGGCCGACCAGGCGTTCGTTCGGAACGGTCGCCCATATCGACGACAACGCCATGGTGATCGCGCGCTCGGCCAGGCGGCCAAGCGTGGTCGAATAGAAGGAGCGGAGGTCGACGATATCCGAATGCATCCGCCGGACGGTAGCCGCGATAAATGCCGAGTTCAACAAAGGCGGATGACATCGACGGTCGCCCGCCCTATGTCTGCGGCAACAATGGAGAGCGACGAGATGCCGGTCGAAATCGAACAGTTCATGTGCCGCACCGATAATTTCGGCGTGCTGGTGCACGACCCCGAAAGCGGCCAGACGGCGATCATCGACGCTCCGGAAGAAGCCCCGATCCTGGCAGCGATCAAGCGCACTGGCTGGACGCCGACGATGATCCTGACCACGCATCATCATGGCGACCATGTCGAGGCCAATCTGGCCCTGAAGGAGCGCTTCAAGCTCACCATCGTCGGACCGGAGGCGGAAAAGGCCAAGATCCCCGGCATCGACGAGACCGTCAAGCAAGGCTCCGTCATCCGCCTTGGCGAGGAAAGGATCGATGTCATCGAAACCCCCGGCCACACCGCCGGCCATGTCTCCTACCACCTGCCGGCCTCGAAAACGGCCTTCACCGCCGACACGCTGTTCGCGTTGGGCTGTGGCCGGATCTTCGAGTGCAAGCCGCCCGTGATGTACGAATCGCTGAAGAAGCTTGCCGCTCTTCCGGCCGAGACGGTGATCTATTGCGGTCACGAATACACCTTGGCCAACGCCCGCTTCGCGCTGACCGTCGACCCCACGAATTCGGCCTTGAAGGAGCGCGCCGCCAGGATCGAGGCGCTGCGCGCCGGAAACAAACCGACCCTGCCGACGACGATCGGCGAGGAACTGTCGACCAATCCGTTCCTGCGCTGGCACGATCCGGCGATCCGCAAGCATCTCGGCATGCAGCGGGCGAGCGACGTCGAGGTGTTCGCCGAGATCCGCAAACGCAAGGACAATTTCTGATGCGTGTCGTCCAAAAATGTATGGCGGTTTTGGGAGAGCGACATGCATCAAATAAATACTTCCTTGCATGACCAGCGCCGCTGAAATCATCGCAACGCTGGGTCTCCAGCCGCATCCCGAAGGCGGCTGGTATGCCGAGACTTTTCGCGATGGCTCGGGAGGCAGCCGGGGCCATTCGACCGCGATTTATTTCCTTTTGGAGCAGGGCCAGCTTTCGGCCTGGCACCGGGTGAAGGACGCGGCGGAGGTCTGGCACTTCTACGCCGGCGCGCCCTTGGCGCTCGCCATGCACGAGGAAGGCTCCGGCGCCGTCATCGAACAGGTGCTGGGCGCAGCACTTGCCGCGGGCGAGCGGCCGCAGATCGTCGTGCCGGCCGGCTGGTGGCAGTCGGCGCGCAGCCTCGGCGAATGGACGCTGGTCGGCTGCACGGTGGCGCCGGGCTTCGATTTCGCCGCCTTCGAGCTGGCCGAGCCGGGCTGGCAGCCGAAAACCGCTTAACTCAGCAAGAAACCGAGGGTGATTGCCAACTGCGCCGCGTAGTACAGCACCCAGACCGCGTAGCGCATCCAGACGCGATGCGGCGAGATCGCGGCAAGCAGGAAGCGCTCCGCCGCCAGCAGCCCGTCCGAGGCCATGAACAGCACCGCGCCGGCGATGACCCAAGCGTAGAAGGTGGTGAGCGCCGAGATGCCCATGGCGAGGATCGCGGCGACATAGACGGCGATCGGGATACGCAGGGATGGGCCGACGCGACGCCACAGCGCGGCGAGCATCAGGACAACGAACACAGCCATCGCCAGCGCGACCGCGCCGCGCCACGGTTCGGCGGCGAGCAGCCCGATCCCGCCACCCACCTCCAGGAACAGGGCGATATAGGCGACATGCGCGACGAGGAAGCTCGCCAACCCGCCAAGGAAGGCCTTTTCGCCGTCGCGCGACAGGAACGCGTCGCCGGCGGCGCTGAGCGCCAGCGCCGCGACGAGCAGCAGCGGACCGCCCTGCATGACGGCGAGCGCCGCCAGCAAGGCGACGGCCAGCGTCTTCGCGGCGGAACGGGCAAGGCGCGGCGTCAGTTCGAGCGCAAGGGCATAGATCGCAGCCGCGGCGATCGAGAACAAAAGCGTCGCGTTCGGGTTGGCGTCGATGCCGCCCGCAAACGGCATCATGCGCCAGCTCCGCCGGTCGCCGGCTTGCGCAGCAAGAAGGACTTGGCGGCAAGCGCCGCTCCGCCGGTGATGAGCACGCAGGCCGCGAGGATGCGCAGCGACGGCTCGGCGACACCTGCCGCAATCAGCACCAGCGTCGACAAGAGCGGCGCGGCGTAGCTTGCCGCCCCCAGCACCTGGATGTTGCCGCGCTTGACGCCGATATCCCAGGCATAAAAGGCGGCTCCCACCGGCATCAGACCGAGCCCGACGACCGCCAGCCACTGCCCTGGACCCTCGGGCAGCACGGTTTTTTCGAGCAACAGATGGCAGACGAGCGAAAGCGCCGACGTGGCGGCACAGAACCATGTGACGATCGAGGTCGGCACCGACGGGAACCGCCGCGACAGGAGCGAATAGGACGACCAGACAAGCGCG
Source organism: Mesorhizobium sp. M1E.F.Ca.ET.063.01.1.1 (assembly GCF_003998155.1). NCBI lineage: Bacteria > Pseudomonadati > Pseudomonadota > Alphaproteobacteria > Hyphomicrobiales > Phyllobacteriaceae > Mesorhizobium > Mesorhizobium sp. M1E.F.Ca.ET.063.01.1.1. Next base: position 419 of record NZ_RZSC01000337.1, on the reverse strand, counting down.
CAGACGCCCGCCATCGCATAGCCGAAGGCGTAGCGTGCGTCGAAGGCTAGTCCGCCGCCCTTGGTGACGATCAGGAAGGTACCGGCAAGCCCCAGCAGCGCGCCGACGACATGGTTCCAGGCCAACCTTTCGCCCGGCATCAGCGCCGAGCCGAGCACGATGAAGAGCGGCCACAGATAAGCGATCAGGCTCGCCTCGACGGCAGGCGCATTGCGCAGCGCCGTGAAGTAGAAGAAGTGGTAGCCGAACAGGCCGGCAATCCCGATCAGCCACACTTGCGGCGGTATTTTCCGGCGCTTGTCGGGAGCTGGCATCACCAGCCTTGCAACAAGCCCGACACAAGTGCCGATGGCGAAGGTGATGGCGGACAAAAGGAACGGCGGCACCTGCCCGGAGGCGTCGGTGAGCAGCGCGAGCAG
>NZ_RZSC01000336.1:0-6171 GCF_003998155.1 Mesorhizobium sp. M1E.F.Ca.ET.063.01.1.1 | reverse complement strand
TCTCGGCCGCCCGCAACGCCATCAAGGTGCTGCGCGAGCGCGCGGCGCAGATGTGGGACATTCCGGTCGACGACGTCGCCTGGGAAAAGGGCCATGCGGTCGCCAAGGGCGAGAAGCACGGTAATCTGGGAAAACTGTCGCTGAAGGAGATCGCGGCTTCCTCCGGCAAGACCGGCGGGCCGATCGCCGGCCACAGCGAGCTCGTCGCCGACGGCGCCGGCGTGTCCTTCGCCACCCATATCTGCGACATCGAGGTCGACCCCGAGACCGGCTCGACCAGGGTGCTGCGCTACACGGTGGTGCAGGACGCCGGCAAGGCGGTGCACCCGACCTATGTCGAGGGCCAGTACCAGGGCGGTGCCGCGCAAGGCATCGGCTGGGCGCTCAACGAGGAGTATATCTACGGCAAGGACGGGCGGCTGCAGAACCCCGGCTTCCTCGACTACCGCATCCCGGTGTGCTCCGACCTGCCGATGATCGACACGCAGATCCTGGAGATTCCCAACCCCAACCACCCCTACGGGGTGCGCGGCGTCGGCGAGACCTCGATCGTGCCGCCGCTGGCGGCGATCGCCAATGCGGTGTCGAACGCTGTCGGCGTGCGCATGACGCACATCCCGATGTCGCCGCCGCGCATCCTGGCGGCGCTCGAGGCCGAACGGGAAGGCTGATGCTGAAAAACGCGAAGCGATTTTCAGCTACGGTCCAATGAGGATCTGAGGCTAATGGTCGAAGTCACGCTCTGGGGCTCGCTCGGCGCCGCCGCCGGAGGCCAGAGCAAGCTCGACATCGAGGCTAAGGACATAAGGGAGCTGTTCCGGAAACTTTCGGAACAGTATCCCGCCTTCGAACCCCTGATCGATCGCGGCATAGCGGTCGCGATCGACGGGACGATCTATCGCGATACATGGTCGAAAGAGCTGCCGCCTGGGGCGGAGATTTTCCTGCTGCCGAGATTGGCGGGGGGGTGATGTAGGGAAGCGGCGGATAAAGTGTAGCACAGTCAGACTTTCGCACTTAACCTATGCATTTGCCATTTTCACTAAATAAACGGCTTTGACAAACCTCGCAAGGTACCTTTCAAGACTAATATTGATTCGATTTCAAGGATCAGCGTTTTGAAACATCCAGTACACCCGTGGAGCAATCTGGCTGGCCCACCAGTTCGTAGCTCTCCTGCGATCGGGCCTGACGACCGCAACCGCAGAGACTACAGCGGATTCATAAAACTACGACTTGCTCATAGCAAAGGAAGAACCTATCTCATCCCAGACGTACTAATTGGGGTCAGTGAACTTCGGTTTTTCTTGCCAAGCTTTTTCTCGCCACCGCTCATCGCGTTTAACGTCGAGGATGATCGGCATATTGCCGATTTCAGCTTGGACATTGGCCCACCTCGCGCTTCCAATTTTGCAAGGCTCTTGGTGAGAGTCCGGTCTGAGGATCGAGTTTTGAACTACGAAGACGGAGCCCAACTCTATCGGTGTACGTTTGATGGGCCGAAAAGACTTGCAAGCTTGGCGACAGGGCTCTGTCGACGGACACCAGACGGCGATTTCGCGCTTAGACTATATCATCACACTAATCGGGCCGCGGCTGCGAACATCAGGAGGACCAACGAACTTTGGTCATCACAATGGAATTTAGCAGGCACGCGCAATCTGCTCAACGTCGCTTATGGCTATTTCACGCCCTTGACCAATATAAATAACGAGCAAGACCTTCGCCGGATAGCGATGTCCTCCGATGAATTCATCAATTTTCAGACGACATCGAGCAGTACTAGAGAGAAGGTCCTGTCTCTAAAAGTCTATCGAGGAAGCACGACGGACAGAGTAGCTACTATTGGCTTCGACTTGCAATGCGCAGTAGTAGCACCTAACCATCTATACTTTCATCCGAACGTTGGCACAAACCCAGCCTACTATGAAGTGGTAGGACCCGAAATTGTGCGAGTCGGCGTTCGACCATCCGCCAAACTTCTCATTTCCGGGTCAAACATTGAGATCGAAAAGGCAGATCTCAAACGCTTTGAATATGTTATTTTGGGTGATACTGGGACGCTCGATGGGTTGGCGGCTCCTTACAACGAGGAAGAAACAAAAGAAGTTGCTATCCTGGAAAAGCTTAACGCACGCAATGACTTTTTTCAATTTTGGTGGACAAATCAGAATACCGACCAGGTCACAGGTCGATCATTTGAGCACCGTGAAATCGATAGCAAATAACATATGATGGTTGCCGCGCTGTTTAGCGCGGTCGAAAGTGCGCTCTTCTTCATCAGTTGCGACTTTGGCGCGCCGGTGCAGTTGGAGATTCATAGTTGCCTAGGAATTGATCGCATCGAGGCGATCAAAACCAGGCGACCCGTAGATGCGTATCTCGTGTCCTTCAAATGCGGGCCGTATATCGGCCACACCCAATGTAAGAAAGCTTTGGTTGATCTCCCGTTCGAAGTCAGCCTGAAACTGCTGCTCAAGACCGTCGCCCGTTGCAGCGTAGCTTTCGATGATTCGAGGGTCGCCAAGTGCAAAGTGTTTTTGCGGACCTGTCGCATCCTCACGGATCACCGGCCGCTCCACAATCGCGAAAAAAGTCGCTGAACCCACTGTCACCTGCGCGGAATAGAGCAGCCGTTCCGCGCCTACTGGAACCCTCTCAACATCGGTAAATTCAAGAGTGCAGGCTACTCCTCTGACGGCAGCAATCTCTTGAAAGCGGCCCAACTCTGCCGAAGCTCGCACCACATCTGCAATTGAGAGTTCAACATCGTCCGTGGAGAGCGAACGAAGGAACTCCAGAACCGGGTAGAGCTGGTGCCAGCGACCGTCCGCAGCTTTTCGCGCTCGACCTCCGTAGATGCGCCTGCCCCCGGCCCAAATTTGCATGTCCGTGTCACTGCTTGTGACAAGCGTCAATAATCGGACGTGCGCCACCAACGCACCTAAACTTCGGCGCTCTTCGATTGTGATTTTGCTGTTGAATTGAACGCCGTTGTCGCTGGTTGACCAAACTAGGTCCAAGAACTCAGAGCTGAAGCGTGCATAACCTCTCGGAAAGGTCGTAAACGCCGCCTTCCCCGGTATCACAATCGGGGTGTCTTTATTCTTTGCCCGAATTCTGATCTGGCAACTATACCAAGTTGCGGGCGATGCCGTTAGGGTCGCGGTGCCGGCGAGCAATTGGCCACGTTTGTCTGGCAGTCCAAACCGCTTCGGAACAAACTCGAAATTTTGTATTTGCACCTCACCAATACCCAGAAAAACTTTGGCAACTTCGTCCGCGTTTTCAACTTGGAAACTGAATTTAATTGAAGCGTGACCTTCCTCATATCCAACTGACCGAAAGATGTTTAGCTTCTTACTTTGATAGTCGACACCGACCGCTATGATCGTCTGCTCAATCCATTGGACCAGGTCTTCGGTATGGTCGTCGCTACCATCGAATGAAATCGCGAGCGTTCTTTTGTGAAGCTTTTCGCCCGCTAGATCTGCCAGGCGTATCGCCTTCAAGCTTTCCGTTATCAGATCGCCCCAAATGTGACGCGCATATATTCGTCGTTCACCCGACGCAGGTCGATGGAAAAGAACGATGAACCAAGGATGGCCCTGTTGGGCCATTCGGCGAGCGTTCGACAAGGTGATTGACGTGCTGCGATAGCGACCAATCGTCGATTTTATTTGTGCATATGCAGAAAGACCAGCTGGTTGTGCCTCCGCCGGCACGAAGTTTGGGTCCGGCGGAAATTCAACGAGGCAGTCCCAGCCTGTCTCATCCTCGTTGACGACCTGTGGATACACGCCAGCATTTGCGCAAATAGTGGCGAACTCATATTCGCTGGCTTTATCAACGCGAGGCTTTCTCCCCATTCCCTTACTCCAATACTGCCGATCACACTGCGGAGAACCGCTCAACTAAGGTGAGACAGGAAAGAATATGATTCCGGCCCAATCGACTCTAGTGATCCTAAGTGCTCATTCCTACGTGTTAGGAGACCTATTTTCCTGTAGGTTCACTGTTTCTTCCAACGTTAACCTTTCAAGAGTGAGAAACGTTAGTGTAGACATGCTTCGCCTCGATCGCCTGCGCGACCAGTTTGCCTTCGGTTTTGGATCTACACCGAGAATAGTTGAGCAATCTCTCGAAATAGAACAGAACCTTTCCGCAGGTATGACGCCAGGCCTCTATCGCATCGCGAGGGTAACCCTTTCGGTTGACGGCGATGGGGAAGACGTCGACCCCCAACAATTTAGCGTTACCTTCCCCCCTACCGTTATTTTTCAAATACGGTCTGCAATTGAAATCCCTGCTTCTCCAGAAACAATCGCAAAGCGGGCAGAGGCCATAATTTTCCGGCGGTCTTTGCTCGCTCGAAAGCCACATATCGTTAGCCCTCTGGAAGAATCGGATGAAGGACTACGTTTCCTGGTCCGCGTATTCGGTGTCGGTTGCCTGATTCACCAATCCCAACAGCTAGAGGGCTTTTCCATATTTCCGCTTGGAGTTGGACTTTCACATCGCGACATGTGGGAGATTGTAAACGGCTTCCTCGAAAGCGACGGATCTGAGCCGCTACCCTTTATTGAGACCACCGAACAATCATTTCAGGCGTCAACTCCGATATTCGTTATCTCATACGAACAAGTGGTCGCCGACAACGTCGACGCAGCGTTCAAATACTGCGCGCAGCACGCTCAACGTGTCTTCAGCATACTGGGTATAGACCGAGGGCAAAAGCCTAGAGCGTTCGCCTATGTGGTTGCTCAGTATGATACGAATCGGTGGTGGCATGAGTTCGTTTTTCCCGGCTACAGGGGCAATTTTGCTGTTGACTTCAATCCAGTTGAAACTGGCAATTTGATAGAGAGATTGCTCCCAAGACTGGAGACGAGTCCATTTTCTCGACTGATTGTCGCCACCTATGCGGATGCTACCGCAGAACCCGAATACGGATTTGCGGTTTTGCGCTTTTGGTCAGTGATGGAACTTGTCGCGGAACATAGCATTCCAGGCGGCAAACCAGTCCATCACCCAGATGGATCGCCAATTCTGAAGGCGAACGGAAAAGCCGAAACCACGAACAGCAAACATGGCAGGGTTTACGAATACATCCTAGCGGGTGGCACCTATGAAATGTTTGGGAACTACGTTGAAGAGGGCGTCCAAAAAACGTTGTACATAGGGGGTTCTACAAGCACCAGTGCCCAATCGGCCACCGAAGCTATCGCCCTGTGGGATATGGTTCGCGCCGTCTACGCAGTCAGGAATTCAATCGCACACGAAGGCCAGTTTGATATTGCTAAGGCGCAGGCGGGCGACGAGTATGAGCGGTTAGCAGTCCGCCTCATGACCGGCGCACAAGGAGTGACGCCCTTGGAATATATCAAGTGGCAGGCACGGCGCGCCATTTGGCGAGAGATTTAGCCACCGCCAAAGGATCGTACCATCCCGCAATCGCTGCTCAACCAACACCTGCGAAGAGCCTTCGCCGCCCCCTAAGCCCCCAGCGTCGGCTCCGTATTCACCTCCAGCGCCTCCTCCGCCTCGTCCTCCTCGCCAAGCACATCGCCCTTCACCGCCAGCGGGCGGCCTATCCAGATCGGGTCGACCAGGTGGTCGCGCTTGGGGTTGGTGGTGTTCGGGTGGATGAGGATGCTCAGGCCGCCGTGGTTCAGCATCAGCCACGGAACCAGCGTCGCGAAGATCTCGTTGGCGAACGAGACCTGGTACATCGCCTGCTGATGCGGGCCGACCGGCTCGTCGCGCCAGTTGCCCAGGCGCACGCGGAAACGTTCGCCGATGCGCAGGCGCAGCCATTCGGCCTGCTGCCGCTCGGCCGGCCCGTCATAGTAGATATGGGCGTGATAGCTGGCAATCTCCGCGATCGGCCTTGGACTGACTTCGTTCACCTCAATCCCCCCTTCGATGACATAGCGCCCGGCAGAAGCTTACCCGAAGCGCGGACGCTTTGTCTGTAGGGGGTGCAGGGCAATCGCATATGGCAGCGCTGCCCCCTCTCCGTCCGCTGCGCGGCCACCTCTCCCCCATTTCATGGGGGCGAGGAAACGCTAATCGCTGACGTCGCGGCCTTGAGAGCCTGGGTTCCTCGCCCCCACAAAGTGGGGGAGAGGTGGCTCGGCGAAGCCGAGACGGAGAGGGGGGCGCCATATG
>NZ_RZSC01000335.1:0-6191 GCF_003998155.1 Mesorhizobium sp. M1E.F.Ca.ET.063.01.1.1 | reverse complement strand
CCTATGACATCACGCGCGGCCTTCGGATCGATGGTCGGGTGCAGAAGCTGGTCGAGCGAGGCGGGATCGATGCGGGCGACCGCCTCCTCCTTGGTGATCAGCCCGTCCTTGGCCATCTCGACGGCGATCTTGAGCGCCGCCTTGGCGGTGCGCTTGCCCGAGCGGGTCTGCAGCATCCACAATTTGCCGCGCTCGATGGTGAATTCGAGGTCCTGCATATCGCGGTAGTGCTTTTCCAGCCGGTCGGAAATGTCGACGAAAGCCTGGAAAGCCTCCGGCATCAGCTTCTGCAGCGACGGCTTGTCTGAGCCGGCGGCGATGCGCGCCGCCTCGGTTATGTTCTGCGGCGTGCGGATGCCGGCCACCACGTCCTCGCCCTGGGCGTTGACGAGGAATTCGCCATAGAGGTGCTTTTCGCCGGTCGAAGGATTGCGGGTAAAGGCGACGCCGGTGGCCGAGGTGTCGCCCATATTGCCGAACACCATGGCCTGGACGTTCACCGCCGTGCCCCAGCTTTCCGGGATGTCGTGCAGGCGTCGGTAGGTGATGGCACGGTTGTTCATCCAGCTCGAGAACACGGCGCCGATCGCACCCCAGAGCTGTTCGCGCGGATCCTGCGGGAACGGCTTGCCGAGCTCCTCCTCGACCTTGGCCTTGTAGAGTGCGATCACACCCTGCCATTCGACGGCCGAAAGCCCGGTGTCGAGCTCATGGCCGAGGCTCGCTTTCTGGTCCTCGAGGATTTCCTCGAAAACCTCATGGTCGAGGCCCATGACGACGTCGGAATACATCTGGATAAAGCGGCGGTAGCTGTCATAGGCGAAGCGGGCATCGCCGGATTCGGTGGCTAAAGCCTCGACCGTCTCGTCGTTGAGACCGAGATTGAGCACGGTGTCCATCATGCCGGGCATCGACGCGCGGGCTCCGGAACGCACAGAGACCAGGAGCAGCTTGGACGGGTCGCCGAAACGGCGGCCGGTGAGCGCGCCGATGTGGTCGAGCGCCGACAGTACATTGGCCTCGAGCGCGGCCGGATAGGTGCGGCCATTGGCATAATACGCGTTGCAGACTTCCGTGGTGACGGTGAAGCCCGGCGGCACCGGCAGGCCGAGGCTGCACATCTCGGCCAGATTGGCGCCCTTGCCGCCGAGAAGATTGCGGTCGCCGGCACGGCCTTCGGCGGCGCCGTCGCCGAAGGTGTAAACCCATTTGGTCATGCTCGCCCTCCAAGTCGTTGGAAGATAGACAACACCCGGACCACGGCCCGGTTCCCCGCCCTTCCGATCCGAGCGATAGGATGCTGCAGTGCGAAAGGCAAGGTGTCGGCAAAGCAAGCGCCGCCGCTACAATCGATTAAGCAAAAGCTGCGTCAAAAAGACTTGCTGCTATCCGCTCCACGATATAGAACACAACAAGAACGGAGTGGAGTAGCGTGATGAAACTCAACGGGAAACTCGACTATCTGGAATTGCCGGCGACCGGCGGCACGCTGGACAGCGTCAAGTCGTTCTACAGCGCGGCGTTTTCATGGTCGTTCACCGATTATGGGCCGACCTACTCCGCTTTTGCCGAGGGGCTCGACGGCGGCTTCCAGGCTGATGCCGGCGAGGCGACCGCCCGGCCGCTGCCTGTGCTCTATTCCGAAAACCTGGAAGATACGCTGGAGGCGGTCGAGAATGCCGGCGGCGCCATCGTCAAGCCGATCTTTTCCTTCCCCGGCGGCAGGCGGTTCCATTTCACCGATCCGGCAGGCAACGAGCTCGCCGTCTGGGGCGAATAGCCAACCCGAAGAACGCCGCGGCGGAGAAGCGACATTCTGACCCGTGGATCAGCCCGGTTCAGTTGCCATCATGGCATTGAGCTTTCTCCCGCCTCGTCCTATAAGGCCGCGCGCAGCGGGCACGGCCCGGCTGCTGGGGCGTCGCCAAGTGGTAAGGCATCGGTTTTTGGTACCGACATTCCCAGGTTCGAATCCTGGCGCCCCAGCCATCATTTGCTTATTTTTCAAGCCTTTGATTTCCAAGGGAAATCTTCCCGGCTGGGAATCCCTTCGAATTGGCCCCGCCACCGTTTGTGCCCAAAACTGAGGCACAAAGCTGATGCACGGTTCCGGCGCATCGACTTGCGGAAATGGGCTGTTTGCGATGGCGATCCGACATGAAATTCAGAACCTGACACGGCGCGGGAACGTCTATTATTGGCGGCCACGCGTCCCCACCACCTTTTCAGGAGGCGGCTGGCCATTTGTCACTCAGTCTGAACCAGTCCGATCGCGGCCGCGCGGCCTATATCGCGCGTAAGCTCAACACACTCCTGCATGACCTGAAATTGCGGTCCACTTCCCGAAATCGGGAGCGCGCGCTCATTGAAGTTTTCCGCGCCAAGGCGGACGTTCTTCTCGATGTCGAAGGGCGATATCCGTTCACCGACCGGAAATTGAGCGCTCTCACTAGAAAGGCCGAAACCCAAACAGCCGATCCGGCCACCGATCCTAGAACGGTCTCGCAAGCTGCCGATCCCGCGATCCCGATAAGACTAGCCGACAAATTGGCAGCGATCATCTCACGGACGTTCGAGAGAAAGTGACCTTGTTTTGAGGTGGCTTCCGATTCTAGTTTCGTCGTCCGCCGATCGTATGAGTTTCGTCGCCGACGGCTTGCGGCCTTGATGTTGTCGGCGATCCCTGAGGGAATAGAATTCCGATCCTTCTTCAGTAGGCGATCTAAGAAAGTCCTGTAGATGATGCCCATTGTTTTGAGGGGTTCGGCCATCGCCAACCTTGTCGGATGAAGCGTCCGCTTCGGGTCGATTCACGCCTTCGGTGCAAGAGCGCCTTCCGGAGTGTCTTAGTTCCGCGCTCCACAAATCCCGGACGATCGGCAGATTGTGCATGAGCGGACACCTCCGCTATACCCGCCGGTTCGCTTGTCATCGTCGATACTGACCAAACTTTGAATGCAAATTTTGGTCAGTAACAGGCTTTGAGGTTGCTACTGACCAATTTTTATATATAATCTTCGGACAGCCGATGGTGACCGATGCCAGACCCCACGTCCGACACTCTCGATCGCATTCATGACAGAATCGCCAAGGCAGCGCCCTCGGGTGTGTGGTCACGCGCCGATTTTCTCGACATCGGAACGCCCAACGCCGTCGAGAAGGCGCTGCAAAGGCTGACCCTGCGCGGTGACATCCGCCGTCCCTATCGCGGTTTGTATGACAAGCCGGGCATCAGCAAGCTGACCGGCAAGATGGTATTTCCGCCGCGCGCCTCCTTCATCGACGCCATTGCCCGACGCGACAAGCTGCGCGTGCTGGTCGACGGCATGACCGCGGCGAACGATCTCGGCTTGACCACGGCCGTCCCGGCCCGCTCGACGATCTATGCCGACACCTACCCACGAACGATCGAGATCGAGGCCAGCGCCGGCGATCCGAACGCTGCACGGCCGGTCATCTATAAGCTCGATTTCAAGCGCGTTTCGGCCAAGACGGCGTTCTGGGCTGGCCGGCCGGCGATGCGCGTGATCCAGGCGCTGACGTGGTTTCGTGATGAGCGATCAAGCCTCGACGCGGCCGTGAACGGCATCGTCCGGCATCTGTCGCGCGATCCGAACCGCGAAGAGATCGTGCAGGACCTGCGCGACAACATTCATGCCGTCCCTGCATGGATGTATCCGCTGGTCGAGACGATCGCCCGAAAGCTCGCCGAAAGCGAGCCAGACCCGGATCGGGCGAAGGAGGACCATGCAACAGACGTTCATTGAAATCCTTCGCTCGAGCGTCGACGACCGTCGAGCGCTCTTCTCGACCGTTGCCGCGCATCTGGAAACACGAGCGGAGAACGTCGAGAAGGACCTCTATGTCTGCTGGGTGCTCGACTTTCTGTTCAACCGGCGCCCGAACGATCCGGTAGGTCTTTATTTCAAGGGCGGCACCAGCCTCAGCAAGGCATATGGACTCATTAGTCGGTTCTCCGAGGACATCGACATCGGAATCTACAAGGCCGACCTGAAGGTGCCGCTGGAAGCCGACATCGCTGCCCTCCCCTCCGTCAATCAGCAACAGCGCGCTCTCGCCGAGAAGGTTGACGAGGCAGCACGGCAATATATTTCTGGTCCCCTCAAGGAGCTGTTGGCCAAGGAGACCGCGGCCATCGAAGAAGCGGCCGGGCAGGATGGACATTTCTCCCTCGCTTTCGGCTTCGATGCTTATCGAAACAAGGATGCGCTCGATATTCTCGTGGTCGGCTACAAGAGCGTGTTCGATTCCGGCAACGGATATGTTCAGGCCGCCTCCGCATCGAAGGCGGCGCGCGTCCCGATCCCGAGCCGGCCGAGCTGTGCGAGATCGTGCCCTACATCGCTTCGGAAATGCCAGCCGGCGCGGACCTATCAGTGCCGAATGTAATGACGGTGAAGCCGGAACGGACCTTCTGGGAGAAGGTGCTGATCCTGCACGCAATGACCGAAATGACCGAGAAGCGAAGCGCGGGAGCGCAGCCCGATCGGCCGGTGCCGGATCTCAATCGTTATTCGCGGCACTACTACGACGTCCATCAGATCTGGACGCATCCCGACTACGGAGTGGCCACGGCGTCGATGCTCGATCTCGCCGAAGCCTGCCGGCAGCACAAGGAACTGATGTTTCGCGCACCCGATCATCGTTACGATCGTGCGGTGCCAGGAAGCTATCGTCTTGTCCCGACCGCCGACATGCGCGCCAAGCTCTCGGCCGACTACGAACGCATGTCGGCGATGATTTTCGGCACGCCGCCGGCGTTTGCCGACGTCATGACGAGCATCGAAGCGCTCGAGCATCACCTCAACGCGGCGCCGGCCGACGCACCTGACATCACCGGCAGCGCGGTGGAGATGGGAAAAGACCAGATGGGGTCGGACTGATAAGATCGTCCGATGGCGCAGATTTCGGAGAATGCGCCTCGATCGAGGCTGTTCTGGCCGCTCTTCCGGCCGGTGCAGACGAGGCAGCGCTTACGGCCGCGTTGACGAAGAAATTTCCGGGCTTCACTTTCACCGCGGCCAGTATCGACGACGCCTATTGGCGCGACGTGCGATCAGTGCTCGCCCCCGACGGCAGCCGAGTCGCTGAGTTGCGGCCCTGGATGACGGAAGCCCTCGCTCGCCGCGGCGGGGACGTAAAGGCGCTGTGGGTGGAACTGCGGGGCAGCGAGTTCCAGATTTCGGAATGGCATGGCAAAGCGCCTTCGCCTTTGTGCCGACAGGCGCAGGCGCCGCGGACTATGTACAGATCTCGCTTGGCCGCGAGATCGAATGGCGCGCCGGGCCGATCGTCGATCCGAACATCGCCGCCCTGGAGAGCGAATGATCTGCTCGATCCGGCATGGATCAAGCACGGCGAGACGACCGACGAGAAGATCGTAGCAGGCCCGCTCTACCGATTGCTCGGCCGAGCCGGGAATGGCATCGTGCATGTCCGCAACTTTCTCACGCGGTGCGCCCGGATCGAACGCGACAGGCGCGAAGCGCGCCGGCCGGAGATGAAATGGCGCGTTTGGGTCGGCTCCGATGCTCCGATGGACAGACGCCGTTTCTTGAACTGCAGCCCAACTGGTTCGATTTCGTGCCGCGCGAGGTGCGCTTCTTTCAGGATTGGGAAGAATCGAGCGCCCGCACGGAGCGCGTCTATGACCACTGGGCGCTCGAAATCACTACGAGCATCGCGGCCAGCGGGAGATCGGATACATCACCCGGCCGCTACGGCCTGCCGAACAGCTTTCCGCCGGCAGCTCGTCCGTGCACATCCTCATGGATCGCATCGAGGCGATCAACCGTGAGGTTGGCCTCCCCTTCGCTAGAGCCGACGGCCGTGGTGTTTTCCGGATATTCGAGGCCGACATGGATCGCAAGCTGCGCGAACGCCGTGCCCTCGAACAAGACTTGCGGTCTGCGCTGGCAGGTGGCGAATTATTCCTGCACTACCAGCCGCAGGCGGGCATGTCCGGCGAAATCGTCGGCTTCGAGGCTCTGATCCGGTGGTCCCACAAGGACCGAGGGATGATCCCACCCGCCGAATTCATTGCGGTGGCCGAAGAGAGCGGACTGATCGTGCCTATCGGCGAATGGGTGCTGCGGGAGGCATGCCGCGAGGCGGCTTCGTGGGTGAAACTGGTCCAGGTGGCGTCAACCTGTCTCCAGTGCAGTTTCGCC
>NZ_RZSC01000334.1:0-6261 GCF_003998155.1 Mesorhizobium sp. M1E.F.Ca.ET.063.01.1.1 | reverse complement strand
CGCGATGGAAGGCGAGGTCTCGATCGTCACCTTCGAAGAACCGATCTGATCAACCAAGGCCGCGACGTCGGCAGCAACGCATTATCCCGGCTTGCCGGGCCGCTTCCTCCTGCCTAGAAACATCCACCTCTTCCAATTCGGAGTTACCATGACCAGCAATCCCATCAGGCTCGGTATCGTCGGCGTGGGAAAGATCGTCCGCGACCAGCACCTGCCCGCCCTGGCGAAGGACGCCGACTACCGGCTTGCGGCCGCGGCCAGCCGCCACGGCAAGGTCGACGGTATTGCGAACTATCCGACGATCGAGGCGATGCTCGACGCCGAGCCCGGCCTGGACGCGGTTTCACTCTGCATGCCGCCGCAGTTTCGTTACGACGCCGCGCGCACGGCGCTCGAGGCGAAGAAGCATGTCTTCATGGAGAAGCCGCCGGGCGCCACCGTCAGCGAGGTCGAAGACCTTAAGGCGATTGCCGCGAAAAACGGCGTCTCGCTCTTTGCGAGCTGGCATTCGCGCTACGCGCCGGCGGTCGAGGCCGCGCGCGCTTTCCTCGCCTCGGCCACGATCAGCTCGGCCGCCATCAACTGGAAGGAAGATGTGCGCCGCTGGCATCCCAACCAGGAATGGATCTGGGCGCCGGGCGGCTTCGGCGTGTTCGACCCCGGCATCAACGCGCTGTCGATCGCCACCCACATCCTGCCGCCGATGTTCATCACGTCGGCCGTGCTCGACTTCCCCGAGAACCGCGCTTCGCCGGTGGCGGCGCATGTCACCTTCCGCACCTCGAACGGGCTGCCGGTGACGATGGAACTCGATTGGCTGCAGACCGGCCCGCAGAGCTGGGACATCCTGGCCGAGACGGACAATGGCAAGATGGTGCTTTCGGGCGGCGGCGCAAAGCTCGCCGTCGACGGCAAGATCATCCATGACGAGCCGGAAGCCGAATATCCGATGCTCTACAAGCGTTTCGCCGAGATCGTGCGTGCCGGCGTCTCCGATGTCGACCTCGCGCCGCTGCAGCATGTCGCCGATGCCTTCATGCTGGGCAAGCGCAACGTGGTCGAGCCGTTCTTCGACTGAGTCGACGGGCGTCGACCGAGTTGACCGAACCGGCGCGGGCCCGCGTCAGTCCACGATCGCAATCGCAAAGCCGTCATAGCCCTTGGCGCCGACGGTCTGGATGGCGGTGCCGTCCAGACGCTTCTCGCCGCCGATGAAGGAGAACACCGCGCGGGCGCCAATGACATTCTCGTCGCGACCGTCATTCTTCAGCACGGCGCCGTCGCGGATGACATTGTCGCAGACGATGACCGTGCCGGAGCGCGACAGCCGCATGGCCCAGGAGAGATAGTTCGGGTTGTTCGGCTTGTCGGCGTCGATGAAGATCAGATCGAACGGACCGGCTTTTTCGCTCTCCAGTTGAGCCAACGACTGCAGCGCAGGGCCGAGGCGCAGGTCCACCTTGTCCGAAACCCCTGCCCGCTCGAAGTTGGAGCGCGCGACCTTGGCGTGGTGAGGATCAAGCTCCAGCGTCACGATCTTGCCGTCGGCGGGCAATCCCGTTGCCATCCAGATGGTCGAGTAGCCACCGAGCGTGCCGACCTCAAGCACCTTTTTCGCGCCCCGAATCCGCACGAGGAGCGAAAGCAATTTGCCTTGCGCCGCGGAGACATCGATCGCCGGCAGGCCCTGATCGCGGTTGGTTGCCAGCACGGCATGCAGCGCGGGGTCCGCATCGAAAAGAGAGGAGACGATATAGTCGTCGACAGCCGTCCAGGTCTTGGCGCTCATGGTTCATCCTCGTTCGTGAAGCCCAAATGCAAAAAGGGGCCACGCAGGCCCCTTTTCCTTCTCTCATTCCACCGGCGGCGCTTACTGCGCGGCGTTGACCATGTTGGTCAGCATCGGCTCGGCGACCTCGACGCCGGACGCCTTGCGGCGCTCGTCGATGATCAACTCGTCGCGCGAGGTGGCGATGCGCCGGATCTGGCTCATCGTGCCGCCGGTGCCAGCCGGGATCAGACGGCCGACGATGACGTTCTCCTTCAGGCCCTGCAGCATGTCGGTCTTGCCGGCAACCGCGGCTTCCGTCAGCACCCTGGTCGTCTCCTGGAAGGAGGCGGCCGAGATGAAGGACGGCGTCTGCAGCGAGGCCTTGGTGATGCCGAGCAGCACCGGCTGACCTTCGGCCGGCTTCTTGCCGTCCTCGATCAGGCGCTCGTTGACCTCTTCCAGCTCGATCACGTCGACGTGGTCGCCCGGAATGTAGGTCGAATCGCCCTGCGTGGTGATCTCGACCTTCTGCAGCATCTGGCGAACGATCACCTCGATATGCTTGTCGTTGATCGACACGCCCTGCAGGCGGTAGACCTCCTGGATCTCGTTGACGAGATAGGACGCAAGCGCCTCCACGCCCTTGATCGCCAGGATGTCATGCGGCGCCGGGTTGCCGTCGAGAATGTAGTCGCCCTTCTCGATGACGTCGCCGTCCTGGAGATGGAACGGCTTGCCCTTCGGGATCAGGTACTCGACCGGCTCCAGCGTCGAGTCGTGCGGCTCGATGATGATGCGGCGCTTGTTCTTGTAGTCGCGGCCGAAGCGGATCGTGCCATCGATCTCGGCGATGATGGCGTGATCCTTCGGACGGCGGGCCTCGAACAGTTCGGCAACGCGCGGCAGACCACCGGTGATGTCCTTGGTCTTGGCGCTTTCCATCGGGATACGCGCCAGCACGTCGCCCGGACGGACATGCGCGCCCGGCTCGACCGAGAGGATGGCCTCGACCGAGAGCAGGAAGCGTGCATCGCCGCCCTTCGACAGCTTGCCCACCTTGCCCTTGGCGTCCTGAACGACGATCGCCGGCTTCAGGTCGCTGCCGCGCGGCGTCGAACGCCAGTCGATGACCTCACGCTTGGTGATGCCGGTCGACTCGTCGGCCGTTTCCTGAACGGAGATGCCGTCGACCAGATCCTCGAACGCCACCTTGCCCTCGATTTCGGTGAGGATCGGGCGGGTGTAAGGATCCCACTCGGCGATGCGCTGGCCGCGCTTCACCTTGTCGCCGTCGTCCACGAAGATGCGCGAGCCATAGGCGACGCGGTGCGTGGCGCGCTCCTTGCCGGTCTCGTCGAGGATCAGGACCGCCATGTTGCGGCCCATGACCATCTGCTGGCCGTCGGAGTTGCGCACCACGTTGCGGTTGCGGATCTCGACCTTGCCCTCATAGGAGGCTTCGAGGAACGAGGAGTCCACCACCTGCGCGGTGCCGCCCATGTGGAAGGTGCGCATGGTGAGCTGGGTGCCCGGCTCGCCGATCGACTGCGCCGCGATGACGCCGACGGCCTCGCCCTGGTTGACGGGCGTGCCGCGGGCAAGATCGCGACCGTAGCAGACCGCGCAGACGCCGGTCCTGATCTCGCAGGTCAGCGCCGAGCGGATACGCACCGACTGCACGCCGGCCTTCTCGATCTGCTCCACGTCGCGCTCGTCCATCAGCTTGCCGGCCTTGACCAGCAATTCGCCGGAGACCGGATGGTTGATGTCGTCGAGCGCCGTGCGGCCCAGCACGCGCTGGCCGACCGAGGCGACGATCTGGCCGGCATCGACGATCGGCTGCATGGTGAGGCCCTTGTCGGTGCCGCAATCCAGCGAATTGACGATGCAGTCCTGCGCCACGTCGACCAGACGGCGGGTCAAGTAACCCGAGTTCGCCGTCTTCAAGGCGGTGTCGGCCAGACCCTTGCGGGCGCCGTGGGTCGAGTTGAAGTACTCGAGCACGGTGAGGCCTTCCTTGAAGTTCGAGATGATCGGCGTCTCGATGATTTCACCCGACGGCTTGGCCATCAGGCCGCGCATGCCGGCGAGCTGTCGCATCTGGGTGGGCGAACCACGCGCACCCGAATGCGACATCATGTAGATCGAGTTCATCGGCTTCTGACGGCCGTTGTCCTCGAACTCGACGGCCTTGATGCGGGCCATCATCTCGTCAGCGACCTTTTCCGAGCACTTGGCCCAGGCGTCGACCACCTTGTTGTACTTCTCGCCCTGGGTGATCAGGCCGTCATTGTACTGCTGCTCGTATTCCTTGGCCAAAGCCTCGGTGTCGGAGACCAGCTTCAGCTTGGTGTCCGGGATCAGCATGTCGTCCTTGCCGAACGAGATGCCGGCGCGGCAGGCATGCGCGAAACCGAGCGCCATGATGCGATCGCAGAAGATGACCGTCTCCTTCTGGCCGCAGTGGCGGTAGACGGTGTCGATCATCTTGGAGATGTTCTTCTTGGTCATCTCCTGGTTGGCGGTCTCATAGGGCACGTTGACGTTCTTCGGCAGAAGCTCGCCGATGATCATGCGGCCAGGCGTGGTGTCGTAGATCTTCGACACGACCTTGCCTTCGGCGTCGACCGTGCGGAAGCGACCCTTGATCTTGGCGTGCAGGGTAACGGCCTTGGTCTCCAGCGCGTGCTGGAGCTCGCCCATGTCGGCGAACACCATGCCTTCGCCCGGCTCGTTCTGGTTGACGATCGACAGATAGTAGAGACCGAGAACCATGTCCTGCGACGGCACGATGATCGGCGCGCCGGAGGCCGGGTGCAGGATGTTGTTGGTCGACATCATCAGCACGCGGGCTTCGAGCTGCGCTTCCAGCGACAGCGGCACGTGGACCGCCATCTGGTCGCCGTCGAAGTCGGCGTTGAAGGCCGTGCAGACCAGCGGATGCAGCTGGATCGCCTTGCCTTCGATGAGGATCGGCTCGAACGCCTGGATGCCGAGGCGGTGCAGCGTCGGCGCACGGTTGAGCAGCACCGGATGCTCGCGGATGACCTCGTCGAGAATATCCCAGACCTCCGGACGCTCCTTCTCGACCAGCTTCTTCGCCTGCTTGACGGTCGAGGAGAAACCCTTGGCGTCGAGGCGGGCGTAGATAAAGGGCTTGAAGAGTTCCAGCGCCATCTTCTTCGGCAGGCCGCACTGATGCAGCTTGAGCTCCGGGCCGGTCACAATGACCGAGCGGCCGGAATAGTCGACGCGCTTGCCGAGCAGGTTCTGGCGGAACCGGCCCTGCTTGCCCTTCAGCATGTCCGACAGCGACTTCAGCGGACGCTTGTTGGCGCCGGTGATGACGCGGCCGCGGCGGCCGTTGTCGAAGAGCGCATCGACGGCCTCCTGCAGCATGCGCTTCTCGTTGCGCACGATGATGCCCGGCGCGCGCAGCTCGATCAGCCGCTTCAGGCGGTTGTTGCGGTTGATGACGCGGCGATAGAGGTCGTTGAGGTCGGACGTGGCGAAACGGCCGCCGTCCAGGGGAACCAGCGGACGCAGGTCCGGCGGGATCACCGGAACCACCTTCATGATCATCCATTCCGGACGGTTGCCGGATTCCATGAAGTTCTCGACGACCTTGAGCCGCTTCAAGAGCTTCTTCTGCTTCAACTCGGAGGTGGTCGAAGCCAGCTCCGAGCGCAGGTCGCCGGCGATCTTCTCCAGATCCATGCCGGCGAGGAGGTCATGGATGGCCTCGGCGCCGATCATGGCGGTGAAGGAATCCTCGCCATACTCGTCGACGGCCAGCATGTACTCTTCCTCGCTGAGCAGCTGGTGCTCCTTCAGCGCGGTGAGGCCCGGCTCGGTGACGATGTAGTTCTCGAAGTAGAGGACGCGCTCGATGTCCTTCAGCGTCATGTCGAGCAGCGTGCCGATGCGCGAGGGCAGCGACTTCAGGAACCAGATATGGGCGACGGGCGCGGCGAGCTCGATATGGCCCATGCGCTCGCGGCGGACGCGCGACAGCGTGACTTCGACGCCGCACTTCTCGCAGATGACGCCCTTGTACTTCATGCGCTTGTACTTGCCGCACAGGCACTCGTAGTCCTTGATCGGGCCAAAAATGCGCGCGCAGAACAGACCGTCACGCTCCGGCTTGAAGGTGCGGTAGTTGATGGTCTCCGGCTTTTTGATCTCGCCGAACGACCAAGACAGAATCTTCTCAGGGCTGGCGAGCGAGATCCGGATGGAATCGAACACCTGCGCAGGCGCCTGGGGGTTGAAGAGATTCATGACCTCTTGGTTCATGCCGTTCTCCTTTTCGGGGTCCTCGAAAACCCCTTGCATCGAACGCGGGCCGAATGCCCGCAGACTGGCCGGCCTGACCGGCCGAAGAATTTGAGGGGCGCGCCGCTTCTTGGCTAGCGGCGCGCCATTGCCTTATTCAGCTGCGTCGGGCAGCCGCACGGCTTCGTCGACCTTGGTGTTTTCCAGTTCGACAT
>NZ_RZSC01000333.1:0-6282 GCF_003998155.1 Mesorhizobium sp. M1E.F.Ca.ET.063.01.1.1 | reverse complement strand
CTACCACGCCATCCAGGCGGGCATGGACATGGGCATCGTCAATGCCGGGCAGCTTGCCGTCTACGACACCATCGACCCGGAACTGCGCGAAGCCTGCGAGGATGTTGTCAACAACCGTGAGCCAAAGGGCGGCGGCACGGCGACCGAGCGCATGCTGGAACTCGCCGGACGCTTCAAGGGCACGGCGGGCAAGGAGGCGCAGGAACGCGTTCTCGCCTGGCGCGACTGGCCGGTCGAGCAGCGCATTTCGCACGCGCTGGTCAATGGCATCACCGAATTCATCGACGCGGACACGGACGACGCGCGGCGCGCCGCCGAGCGGCCGCTGCATGTCATCGAAGGCCCGCTGATGGCGGGCATGAATGTCGTCGGCGACCTGTTCGGCGCCGGCAAGATGTTCCTGCCGCAAGTGGTGAAGTCGGCCCGCGTGATGAAGCAGGCGGTGGCCGGCCTGCTGCCGCACATGGAGGCGGAGAAGCTGGCGAACGCCGCCAGCGGGATCGACAATGGCGAGCGCCAGACCGCCGGCAAGATCCTGATGGCGACGGTAAAGGGCGATGTCCACGACATCGGCAAGAACATCGTCGGCGTAGTCCTTGCCTGCAACAATTATGAGATCATCGATCTTGGCGTCATGGTGCCTGCGGCGAAGATCCTGCAGACGGCGCGTGAGCTAAAGGTCGACGTCATCGGCCTGTCCGGCCTGATCACGCCCTCGCTCGACGAGATGGCGCATATGGCGGCCGAGATGGAACGTGAAGGCTTCGACATTCCGCTGCTGATCGGCGGTGCGACGACCAGCCGCGTGCATACGGCGGTCAAGATCCATCCGCGCTATGCGAAAGGCCAGACGGTGTATGTCGCCGACGCCAGCCGCGCCGTCGGCGTGGTGTCGGCACTGCTGTCGAACGAGGCCAAGGCCGGCTATGTCGAGAACGTTCGCGCGGAGTACAAGAAGGTTGCCGACGCGCATGCGCGCAGCGAAGCCGACAAGCAGCGGCTGCCGCTCGCCAGGGCGCGGGCCAATGCCCACAAGGTCGACTGGACGGGCTACGAGCCGCCAAAACCGTCCTTCCTTGGCCTAAAGGTCTTCGAAGGCTGGGATCTGGCCGAGCTTGCCCGCTATATCGACTGGACGCCATTCTTCCAAACCTGGGAGTTGAAGGGCCGCTATCCCAAAATCCTCGACGACGAGGACCAGGGGCCGGCGGCACGCCAGCTCTTCGAGGACGCCCAGGCGATGCTGGCGAAGATCATCGCGGAAAAATGGTTTGCGCCCAAGGGCGTGATCGGCTTCTGGCCGGCCAATACCGCCGGCGACGATATCAGACTGTTCACGGATGAGGCCCGCTCGCACGAACTGGCGACATTCTTCACGCTGCGCCAGCAGCTGGCCAAGCGCGACGGCAAGGCCAATGTCGCACTGTCGGATTTCGTGGCGCCTGTGGACAGCGGCAAGGCCGACTATGTGGGCGGCTTCATAGTCACCGCGGGCATCGAGGAAGTGACGATCGCCGAGCGCTTCGTGCGGGCCAACGACGACTATTCCTCGATCATGGTCAAGGCGCTGGCCGACCGTTTCGCCGAAGCCTTCGCAGAGCGCATGCACGAGAAGGTGCGCAAGGAGTTCTGGGGTTACGCGCCCGATGAGAACCTGGCCCCGGACGACCTGATCGGCGAACCCTATCGCGGCATCCGCCCGGCACCTGGCTATCCGGCGCAACCCGACCATACGGAAAAGGCGACGCTGTTTCGTCTGCTCGACGGCGAACGCAATGCGGCCGTCAGCCTGACCGAAAGCTTCGCCATGTGGCCCGGCTCCTCCGTCTCCGGCATCTACCTGTCGCATCCCGAAAGCTATTATTTCGGCGTCGCTAAGGTCGAGCGCGATCAGGTCGAGGACTATGCGCGGCGCAAGGCCATGCCGCTGGCCGAGGTCGAGCGCTGGCTTGGGCCGATCCTCAACTATGTGCCGGCGCGCTACGCCGAAGCGGCGGAGTAAGTCCCTATTACCGCCAGTCGTCCTTGCCCCTGACCGATCTCGCATTCCTGTGGACCGGTTTGGGCGATCGATGATTTGATCAGGGTGCTTAAGGTGCACGTTCGTCTCGCGGATGGGATAATTGGGAAGTCGGTGCCGGCGCTGCCCCCGCTACGGCAGCGGCGCTTTTCGTCTCCACAAGGACCACTGGGCCAAGGCCTGGGAAGCTGCCGAGATGGCGGAACTGTTTTTGATTACCCCTATCTCGATTTCCACTATTTTGGGGCGCTCGAGAATTAAGTTTGGCACTTCTATCTAACGAGTGCCAACCGGGCTATATATGGGCGTGGCCGCTATGCCGGCCTCAGAAAGAAGCTTCCATGAAATTCCGGCCACTCCAAGACCGCGTCGTCATCAGGCGCGCGGAAAGTGACACCAAATCCAAGGGCCGCATCATTGTTCCCGACAATGCCAAGGAAAAGCCGCAGGAAGGCGAAGTCATCGCCGTCGGCCAGGGCGCACGCGACGAAGACGGCGCGCTGGTCGCGCTCAAGGCCAAGGCGAGCCACCTGATCCTGTTCGGCAAATACTCGGGCACCGAGGTCAAGATCGACGGCGATGACCTTCTGATCATGAAGAAAGCCGACATCATGGGCATCATCTTCAACAAGACCGTGGCTGCCAAGAGGGCCGCCTGACGTGCGCGCCGCGCGTATTCACCGGACGCGCATAGGACGCTCCCGATTCTGAGTCTCCGGGCGACGCCGTCGGCGTCTTGCCGTCCCAACCGAACTGGAAAAATCATGCCCCCCAAGGAAATCAAATTCTCCACCGATGCCCGCGACCGCATGCTGCGCGGCGTCGAGCTTCTCAACAACGCCGTCAAGGTGACACTAGGCCCCAAGGGCCGCAATGTCGTCATCGACAAGGCCTATGGCGCGCCACGCATCACCAAGGACGGCGTCGCCGTCGCCAAGGAAATCGAGCTTGCCGACAAGTTCGAGAACATGGGCGCGCAAATGGTGCGCGAAGTGGCCTCGAAGACCAACGACCTTGCCGGTGACGGCACAACCACCGCCACGGTGCTGGCCGCATCGATCCTGCGCGAAGGCGCCAAGCTCGTCGCCGCCGGCATGAACCCGATGGACCTGAAGCGTGGCATCGACCAGGCCGTTGCCGCGGTGGTCAAGGAAGTCCAGGCGCGGTCCAAGAAGGTCAAATCGGCCGGTGAGATCGCGCAGGTCGGCACCATCGCCGCCAATGGCGATGCCACCGTCGGCGACATGATCGCCAAGGCGATGGACAAGGTCGGCAACGACGGCGTCATCACCGTCGAGGAAGCAAAGACCGCCGAGACCGAACTCGACGTCGTCGAAGGCATGCAGTTCGACCGCGGCTATCTCTCGCCCTATTTCGTCACCAATGCCGAGAAGATGCGCGCCGAGCTGGAGGACGCCTACGTCCTCATCCATGAAAAGAAGCTCGGCAATCTGCAAACGCTGCTGCCGATCCTCGAAGCCGTGGTGCAAAGTGGCAAGCCATTGTTGATCATCGCCGAGGATGTCGAGGGCGAGGCGCTGGCGACGCTCGTCGTCAACAAGCTGCGCGGCGGCCTCAAGGTCGCGGCCGTCAAGGCGCCTGGCTTCGGCGATCGCCGCAAGGCGATGCTGGAAGACATCGCCGTGCTCACCGCCGGCCAGATGATTTCCGAGGATCTCGGCATCAAACTGGAGAACATTGCCATTGACATGCTCGGCCGCGCCAAGCGCGTGCTGATCGAGAAGGACACGACCACGATCATAGACGGCGCCGGCAACAAGGCGACCATTCAGGCGCGCATACAGCAGATCAAAAGTCAGATCGAGGAAACCACTTCCGACTACGACAAGGAAAAGCTGCAGGAGCGACTGGCGAAGCTCGCCGGCGGCGTTGCGGTCATTCGCGTCGGCGGCGCCACCGAGTCCGAAGTCAAGGAAAAGAAGGATCGCATCGACGACGCGCTGAATGCTACGCGTGCCGCTGTGGAAGAAGGCATCGTTGCAGGCGGTGGCGTGGCGCTCTTGCGCGCCAGATCGGCGCTTGCCGGCTTGAATGGCGCCAATGCCGATGTGACGGCGGGTATCTCGATCGTGCTGAGGGCGCTTGAGGCGCCGGTCCGCCAGATCGCAGAAAATGCAGGCGTCGAAGGTTCGATCGTCGTCGGCAAGCTCTCCAAGGGCAAGGACTACAATCAGGGCTTCGACGCCCAGAACGAGATTTATGTCGATATGATCAAGGCTGGCATCGTCGACCCGGCAAAGGTGGTGCGGACCGCACTCCAGGACGCCGGTTCGATCGCCGCCCTGTTGATCACCGCCGAGGCCATGATCACCGACGTTCCAGCCAAGGATGCCGCGCCATCCCCCGGCGGTGGCATGGGCAATTGACCGACTCCCTGCCGGGAACGCGCTGCGATGCCCATCGCGCCGAGCGCGAAGCGCTGAAGGTCGCCGACAATGAGCGGGTTTTGGCGGAAGCTGCGGCTGCCAAGGCTGAGGTAAGGGCGGAAGCCGGAGCCCGTCAGACAGAAATGGGCAATCGGGTCTCGCGCGTCGTGGCCGACGAGGCGCCCCGCAAGGCCCGTCAGGCCTAATACTTCAACACCTGCGCCCAATCCCACGGGCGCGGCCATTGCCCTAGCAGATGATCGCAGGGTGGCGAAAAACGGACTGGTTATAATGAGCGCACATGTCTATCCACCCGCTTCACTTGTTGAAGACAATGCCGGAGCGTGGTTGAAGAAGCTGGCGAAATACCGACAGCCGCGTCTAGGGCGTAGCGCCTTCGAACTGTTCATCACTCTTGTCCCTTTCGCCATCTTCTGGGCGGCTGCTTGTCTTTCGCTGACCAACAGCTTCTGGCCCGGGCTGATCGCGATCCTTCCTGCCAGCGGCTTCCTGCTTAGGCTGTTCATGATCCAGCACGATTGCGGCCACGGCTCGTTCTTCGCCCGTCGCGGACTCGATGACTGGACCGGCCGCCTGCTTGGGGTCCTGACTCTGACCCCATATGACTATTGGAGGCGCGCTCACGCCGCCCATCATGCGACTGCAGGCAATCTCGACGAACGCGGAGTCGGTGACATCACCACGCTGACGATTGCCGAATACCGTGCCCTTTCGCCGATAAAGCGGGTCGGTTACCGGCTGTACCGGCACCCGCTTGTGATGTTCGGGATCGGGCCAGCTTGGCTATTCCTATTCAAGCAGCGCCTACCGTTCGGGATGATGAGCTCGGGTGCTCTGCCTTGGATTTCGACCATGCTGACGAATATTGCGATCGTCACGCTGTCTGCCTTGATGGTATGGACCGTCGGTTTGGCTACCTTTCTCCTAATCCACCTGCCGGTCGCACTGCTGGCAGGTGCGGCTGGCGTTTGGCTCTTCTATGTACAGCACCAATTCGAGGAGACGCATTGGTCGGGGGGCGAGGATTGGCGGTTTCCCCAAGCGGCGCTGCATGGCGCCTCGCACTACGATCTTCCGCCGGTGCTGCGGTGGCTCACCGGCAACATCGGCATCCATCACGTCCATCATCTGTCCAGCCGGATTCCCTACTACCGCTTGCCGGAAGTGCTGCGCGACCATCCGCAACTTGCCTGCATTGGACGTATCACCCTCTGGGACAGCCTCAAATGCGTCAGGCTCGTGCTTTGGGACGACCGGCGCCGGAGGCTGGTTTCATTCCACGACGCAGCCTGATCACAGTCTATGCGGAGGCGGGCTCTGTTTGTGTTGTGCTGCAGGCTCCGTGCGGCGGCTACCGCCGTCTACGGCGAGGACGCGCGCTGCTCGCCATAGCTTCAGGTCTGCCGACCTATTCGCGTACGCCTCAATCGGATGGGGGCGTCCGATCAAATATCCTTGCAGAGCATTGCAGCCTTCCTCGCTAAGGAAGGTCAACTGCTCCAACGTCTCGACGCCCTCTGCAATGATATGCATTGATAGGCCTCGGCCCAGCCCGACGATCGCACGAATGATGGCGGCCGATTGCGGGTTCTTCTGAATCATCCAGACAAAGGACTTGTCGATCTTGATCTTGTCGAGGCGGAAAGACCGGAGATAGGAAAGCGACGAGTAGCCGGTTCCGAAGTCGTCCAGGGCGATCTTCACGCCGGGCGATTTCAGCCGCCTGAGGATCGAACTTGCCCGCGAGAAGTCGTCGAACAGCACACTCTCGGTTACTTCCAGCTCTAGCCGCTTTGGGTCGAGCCCCGTCTCAAGCAGAACCGAGTGCACCAAGTCAGGAAGATCGCCCTGGCG
>NZ_RZSC01000332.1:0-6319 GCF_003998155.1 Mesorhizobium sp. M1E.F.Ca.ET.063.01.1.1 | reverse complement strand
CACCAGGAAGCGGAACGGCTCGCCATCGCTGGACGCAGCATATGGCGTCTTTGCCGCCTCGAGTATCTGCGGCCTGACCGGGTTGCCGGTGGTCACCGTCTTGGCGCCGGCAGCGCTTGCGCCTTCGGGCAGGAAGCCGCCGGCAATGGCATCGACGCGGCTCGACAGGGCCTTGTTCGCCCGGCCCATGACGGCGTTCTGTTCATGGATCAGCGTCGGCACTCTGCGCCGGGTCGCCGCGTAGAGCGGTGGCAGCGTCGGATAGCCGCCGAAGCCGACGACGGCCTCCGGCTTGATCCTGGCGATCACCCGCCCCGCTTGTCGCACGCCCTGCCAGATCGTCCAGAAGGCCGAGAGCATGGCAATCGGATTCTTCGAGCCCAGCGTCGCCGACGGGATCGAGTGGATGTCGACGGCCGGAAACTGGCTCGAATAGCGCTCCGCGCGGTGGTCGGTGGCGAGATGCACCTTCCAGCCGCGCTCGATCAGCTCATGCGCAAGCGCTTCGGCCGGGAACAGGTGTCCGCCCGTTCCGCCAGCCGCCAGCAGGATGACACCCTTCGACATCTCGCCTCATTCCGCCGCGATAGTGCGTTGCGGGAAGGAAAAGCCCATCTGCTTGCGCTTTTCCGGATGTCGACGCGTCAGCGCCAGCACCATGCCCATCGAGACGGCGATCGCGATCTGCGAGGAGCCGCCATAGGAGATGAAGGGCAGCGTCATGCCCTTGGCGGGCATCAGCTGCAGGTTCACGCACATGTTGATGGCCGACTGCAGGCCGAAAATGGTGACGAGCCCGCCGACGGCGTAGCGGGTGAAATCGTCCTGCTCCTTGAGCGCGGTGCTCAGCCCGCGCAACACGATGAAGGCGAAGATCGACATGATGAAGAAGCACATGATCAGTCCGAACTCCTCGCCTGCGACCGAGAAGACGAAGTCGGCGTGGCTGTCCGGGATAACGCGCTTCACCGTCCCCTCGCCCGGGCCGACGCCGAACCAGCCACCGTTGATCAGCGCTTCGCGGCCCATGTCGACCTGGAAGGTATCGCCTTCGCCGGTAAGGAACTTGTCGATGCGGGCGGCGACGTGCGGAAAGACCGTGTAGGCCGCGAACACGCCGCCGACGCCGGCAGCGCCCAAGACTATGATCCAGAACCACGGCAAGCCGGCCATGAAGAACATCACGCCCCAGGTGCCCAGCACCAGCATGGTCTGGCCGAGGTCAGGCTGCGCCACCAGAAGCGAGATCACCAGGGCGAGCAGCAGCATGGCGAACAAATTGCCCGGGATATCCGGCTGGCGCCTATGCTCGGCGAAAAGCCAGGCGCAGATGATGACGAAGGCCGGCTTCAAGAACTCGGACGGCTGGATGGAGAGGCCCGCGAGCGAGACCCAGCGCCGCGCGCCCTTGACCTCGACTCCGATGTAGAGCACCGCCACCATCAGCACCAGCATGATGCCCAGCATCACCAGCGACATGCGCCTTATTTGCCGCGCCTCCAGGAAGGAAACGGCCAGCATCACGCCGAGCGCCGGAATGGTGAAGATGATCTGCCTTGTGGCGAAGTGGAAGCTGTCGAGGCCGATACGCTCGGCGACCGCCGGGCTTGCCGCGAAGGACAGGACGATACCCAGCCCCATCAGCGACAGGAATGCCGCCAGGAACCAGCGATCGATCGTCCACCACCAGGTTGCGACTGGACTTTTGTCGAGACGGCTTTGCATCAACGTGGCCCTCCGATGGGTTTCACTCCATCAATAGCAGTCGCAGCTTGCCTGAAGGCTTCGCCGCGAACCTCGAAATTCTTGAACTGGTCGAAACTGGCGCAGGCCGGCGAAAGCAGCACCACTGCCTCGCCACCGGTGTCGCTGGCCGCGTCATGGGCGGCATGTTCGACTGCAGCCGCCAGCGTTCCGGATATTTCGTAAGGCACCGCCTCGCCCAGCGTGGCGGAAAAGGCGGGCGCCGCCTCGCCGATCAGATAGGCCTTGGCGATGCGCGGGAAGAAGCCGCGCAACGGCTCGATGCCGCCTTCCTTGGGCAGGCCGCCGGCGATCCAGTAGATGCGGTTGAAGCTCGACAGCGCCGGTGCCGCCGCATCGGCATTGGTTGCCTTGGAATCGTTGATGAACAGGACATGGTCCTTGCGGCCTACCTGTTCCATGCGGTGCGCCAGTCCGGGAAAGCTCTCCAGCCCCGCCTGGATCTCGCCGAGCTCCAGCCCGACCCTGAGGCAGGCCGCCACGGCGGCAAGCGCGTTCTGTGCATTGTGCTGGCCGCGTAGCGAGCCGATGCCCTCGAGGAAGGCGACACGGCTGTAGCGGCCGTTCATGGCCTCCATCAGATCGGTGCCGTCGGCGAAATAGCCGTCGGTCAGCGGCAGGCGCTTGGAGATGCGGATCACTTGCTTTCCGGCTCGCTCCAGCCGGTCGGCGATCTGGGCGCACCAGGAATCGTCAACGCCGATGATGGCGGTGTCGCTGCCGGCGACCAGCCTTTCCTTGATCGAGGCGTAATGCGCCATCGTGCCGTGACGGTCGAGATGGTCGGGCGTCAGGTTGAGCAGGATGCCGGCGGTCGGATTGATCGAGGGCGCGAGATCGATCTGGTAGGAGGAACACTCCACCACATAGTGCCGCTCGGGTTCCGGCGGATCGAGCGTCATGACGGCGCGGCCGATATTGCCGCCCATTTGGGTATCACGTCCGGCTGATTTCAGTATGTGCGCCGTCAGCGCCGTCGTCGTGGACTTGCCGTTGGTGCCGGTGATCGCGATGAAGGGAGCGCTCGGCGCGCGCTGATTGCGCTCGCGGCAGAACAGCTCGATGTCGCCGATCACCTCGACGCCGGCGCCGCGCGCCAGCTCCACCGCCCAATGCGGCTTCGGGTGCGTGAGCGGCACGCCGGGCGACAGAACGAAGGCGGCGAAGCGCGACCAATCGGCGGCGCGCAGGTCGCCGGTGGCAATCCCGGCGGCGGCGGCCTTGGCGACGCTGTCCGGATTGTCGTCCCAGGCGAGGATCTCGGCGCCGCCGGCGATCAGCGCATGCGCGGTGGCAATCCCCGAACCGCCCAGCCCGAAGAGCGAAACGCGTTTGCCAGAGAAGGATGCGGCGGGGATCAAGCGGTATCCTATCTGAGCTTGAGGGTGGAGAGGCCGACCAGCGCCAGGATGACGGCGATGATCCAGAAGCGGATCACCACCTGGCTTTCGGTCCAGCCGAGCTTTTCGAAATGATGATGGATCGGCGCCATCAGGAAGACGCGCTTGCCGGTCATCTTGAAGTAGCCGACCTGGATGATGACAGAGAGGATCTCCACCACGAACAGGCCCCCGACGATGACCAGCACGATCTCGTGCTTGGTGGCGACCGCGATGGTGCCGATCAGGCCGCCCATGGCCAGCGATCCGGTGTCGCCCATGAAGATCGCGGCGGGCGGCGCGTTGAACCACAGGAAGCCGAGGCCGGCGCCGATCACCGCGCCGAGCACGACGGCGAGTTCGCCGGTGCCGGGAACGAAGTGGATCTGCAGATATTCGGCGAAGACCGCATTACCGGAAAGATAGGCGATGACGCCGAAGGACGCCGCCGCGATCATGATCGGCACGATCGCCAGGCCGTCGAGCCCGTCGGTCAGGTTCACAGCATTGCCGGCACCGACGATGACGAAGCAGGAGAACGGCACGAAGAACCAGCCGAGATTGATCAGGAATTCCTTGGCGAACGGAAAGGTCAGCGAGGACGAGAACGGCGCCTGGCCATTGTGCATGATCACCCAGGCGGCGATGCCGGCGACGACGAATTCGATCGCTAGCCGCGCCTTGCCGGAGAAGCCCAGATGCGACTGCTTGGTAACCTTGAGATAGTCGTCGTAGAAACCGATCGAGCCGAAGCCGACGGTGACCAAGAGCACCACCCAGACATAGATGCTGGAGAGGTTCGCCCACAAAAGCGAGGAGCCGATGATGCCGGACAGGATCATCAGCCCGCCCATGGTCGGCGTTCCGGCCTTCTTGAAATGTGTCTGCGGCCCATCGGCGCGGATCGGCTGACCCTTGCCTTGCCGCAACCGCAGCGAATTGATGATCGTCGGCCCGAAGATGAAGACGATCAGCGCCGAGGTGATCAGCGCGCCGCCGGTGCGAAAAGTGATGTAGCGGAAGACATTGAAGGCCGAGATCTTGTCCGCGAAATCAACGAGTAAAGTGAGCATGCGCTTCCGTCCCCCGGAGCCCGACCTCAGGTCGGTTCAATGGTTGTGGCTTCCGCCGGAAATTTGCCGAGCAATGCCTCGACCAGCTTTGAAAACCCGATGCCTTTCGACGATTTGACCATCACCACGTCGCCCGGCCTGATTGCCGACATCACGACCGGCTTCAGTTCTTCTGCGCCTGCCCGGTATTCGGTTTCCACATCGGAGGGCAAAACGTCGGCCAGCGCCCGCATCTCCGGACCGCCGAGAAAGACGTTGCGCGTCCCGGTACCGACGATGAGCTCGGCGAGCGCCGCATGGAGTTTCGCGGAGTGGCCGCCGAGTTCCAGCATGTCGCCAAGCACGGCGATGCGTCTGCCCTCGCCCGAGACAGGCGTGGCGTTGAGCAGCGCCATGGCTGCCGCCATCGACGCCGGGTTGGCATTGTAGCTCTCGTCGATCAGCGTGATCGGGCCGTTCGGATGACGCAATATGTGGCGCCTGCCCCGCCCGCGCTCGGCTGAGAGATCGGCGAGCGCCGCCGCCACCTTGTCGAGATCGGCGCCAACGAGTTGCGCAGCACCGAGCACCGCAAGCACATTCTGCACGATGTGCCGGCCAGGCGCCCCGACGCGGGCGGTTACGTCCTTTTTGCCGATCTTGACGACGATGTCGGAATGGTCGGCATGAAGCTCGCAGCCCGCAAGGCGGAAGGCCGAGCGGACGTTTTCGCCGAAGCCGAAGACATGCTCGACACCGGCCTCTTTCGCCATTTTCCCGAGCAGCTTCCAGCGCGGGTCGTCGCGGTTGAGCAGCGCGCCACCGCCGGGCTCCACCCCCTCGAAAATCTCGGCCTTGGCCATGGCGATCTCGTCGAGATTCTTGAAGAAGCCGAGATGGGCGGCGGCAATCAGCGTCACGATCGCGACATGCGGCCTCACCATCTTGACCAGCGGCCTGATCTCGCCGGGATGATTCATGCCGATCTCGAAGACCGCGTAATCGCAAGCTTCCGGCATGCGCGCCAAGGTCAGCGGCACGCCCCAGTGGTTGTTGAACGACTGCGCCGAGGCATGCACCTTGCCGACTGCCGACAGCACATGCCGCAGCGCCTCCTTGGTGGTCGTCTTGCCGGCCGAGCCGGTCACCGCGATGATCTTCGCCCTTGAGCGGGCGCGCGCGGCGACGCCGAGCTTTTCCAATGCCGCGAGCACATCCTGCACCACGATCATCGGCGCCGTCAGACGGCCGAGCGACGGCAGCTTGCCCTCGGCGACGACCAGCACGGCAGCACCCGCCTTCACCGCCGCGGTCGCGAAATCGTGGCCGTCCATCGTCTCGCCCTTGATGGCGAAGAAAGCATCGCCGGGCTCAAGGCTGCGGCTGTCGATGGAGATGCCGGTGATGCCTTCCGGCAGCGTGCCGATCGGCCTGCCACCCATGGCTTCGACGAGAGCCTCCGACGTCCAGAGCAGGTTCATGCAGCGCGCTCCTGCAGCGCCTCGCGCACTTCCTCATGGTCGGAGAAGTGGAAGGTTTCGGTGCCGATGGTCTGGCCTTCCTCATGTCCTTTGCCTGCGACGATCAGCGTATCGCCGGCGTGAAGCATGGCAACCGCCTCATGGATCGCCTTGCGCCGGTCGCCGATTTCGATGGCGCCGGGCGCCGCGGCAAGGATGGCCGCCCGGATGGTTTCGGGAATTTCCGTGCGCGGATTGTCGTCAGTGACGATGACGACATCGGCGAGCCTGGTCGCGATCTCGCCCATGATCGGCCGTTTGCCGCGATCGCGATCGCCGCCGCAGCCGAAAACTACGACCACGCGGCCCGTGGTGAAAGGGCGAACCGAGGTCAGCACGTTTTCCAGCGCATCCGGCTTGTGCGCGTAGTCGACATAGACAGGAGCCCCGGCCGCCGTCGTGCCGACGAGGTCGAGCCGCCCCGGCGCGCCTTTCAGTTTCTCCAATGCCGCCAAAGCCTTACCGACGGATGTTCCAGTCGAGATGGCGAGGCCGGCTGAAACCAGCGCGTTGGCGATCTGGAAATCGCCGGCGAGCGGCAGGTCGATTTCGTGGAGGACGCCGTCGACTTCAACCTCGGCGCGCTGACGGCGCCGTTCATGCT
>NZ_RZSC01000331.1:0-6331 GCF_003998155.1 Mesorhizobium sp. M1E.F.Ca.ET.063.01.1.1 | reverse complement strand
GAACTGGAAAAGGCGCTTGACCTTGAGCTCAACGGCGACGAAGGCGGCCTCGACATGGCGGCGTCGATGGAAGATCTCGAAGCCCAGATTTCGGCGGCCGCGGACGAATTGGCGCGCGAAGGCCGCAGCCAGAGAATCGAGCCGGCAAATGAGCCTCAGGCCGCAAAGGCGGCACCCCAGCCAAAGCCGGCGGAGCTGCGCCCGGTCGAATCGCGCGCTTCGCAGCCAGCCGGTTTCACGCCGGCCCCTGCCGGTTTCACACCGGCAAATGATGACCGCCAGAAGGATTACCGGACGCTTCTGCATGGCCTCAACCGGCGCGCCTCGAGCACCGTCTACTGGGTCGTAGCGTTCATTTCGCTTGCGTGGATCGCCGGCGCCGGCGGCGTTGCCAACCTGCTGTTCGGCCCGAGCATCTGGAAGATCCGCACCTTCGATCAGTTCTTCGCCCGCCCCGAGCTGATCGGCCTGGCGGTCGCGGCGATCATCCCGGTCATCCTGTTCTGGGCCTTCGCGGCCATGATCCGGCGCGCCCAGGAAATGCGCATTGCCGCGCAATCGATGACCGAAGTGGCCTTCCGCCTCGCCGAGCCGGAGAACCTTGCCCAGGACCGCGTCATGATGATCGGTCAGGCCGTGCGCCGCGAGGTGGCGGCGATGGGCGAAGGCATCGAGCGCACGCTGGCGCGCGCCGTCGAGCTCGAAACGCTCGTCCACAGCGAAGTCAGCCAGATCGAGCGCTCCTATTCCGAGAACGAGGCTCGCATCCGCTCGCTGGTCGACGGCCTCGGCAGCGAGCGCGAGGCAGTCGTCACCCACGCCGAGCGCGTGCGTGCCTCGATCGCCGGCGCCCATGAGACGCTGCGCGACGAGATCGGCTCGGCCAGCGACATCATTCGCGACTCGATCCTCAACGCCTCGACCAAACTGTCGATGACGATCAACAATTCCGGCGACACGCTGATCGATCGCATCAACGAAAGCTCGATGTCGATCTTCGATTCGGTGGAAACCCGGCTCGATACGATCACCGACCGCCTGTCGACCTCGGGCGAGGCCTTCGCCAGCCTGCTCGACACCCGCATCGCCAAGCTGACCGACACGACCGACGGCCTCACCCGCTCGCTGACCGACCTGCTGGATGACCGCACCACCGGCATGGTCTCGCTGCTCGGCGGCGCTGCACGCACGCTCAACTCCGAGTTCGAAGCAAGCCTCAACGGCATCGAGCGGACGCTGGCCGAGCGCGGTCAGGCGCTGATCAGCGAGTTCCAGACCCGCGCCGAGGCGCTCGATACCGGCACCCAGAAGCTCAATGCCGCGCTCGAGGCACGCGCCCGCCAGATCAACGAGACGCTGGTCGAGCGAGCGCGCGAGATCGCCAGCACCTTCGCCGAGAGCAAGGACACGCTGTCGGCGATGATCGATCAGGGCAAGACCCAGATCGGCGCCGATATGGCCGACATCGTGTCGTCGACCTCCTCCATGCTCGAAGCGCGCGCCACCGATTTCGCCGGGCGCATGGAAGCCGCCCGCCACGTCGTGTCGCGATCGTTCGACGCCGACATCCAGCGGCTCGCCGACGCTCGCGCCGGCATCGACGAGGCCATCGAAGACCACAGCCGGAAGCTGGCCGAAAGCAGCCAGCGTATGGCGGCTGCCATGCAGGAGGATCTCGCGAAATTCGCCGAGAGTCGCGCCGGCATCGACGACGCCGTGGCCAATCAGGTCCAGAAACTGGCCGAGGGCCGCGGCCTGATCTCTCGCGCGCTGGAAGATGACCTGCGCAAGGTCAACGAGGCGCACGCTGCCATCGACGCTTCGCTGGGCAGCCACCTCGAACAGCTCGAAGAGGGTCGCAACCGCCTGTCTCAGGCCTTGAACGAAGACTCCGGCAGACTCGTGCAAGCCCGTACAATGATTGACGAAATGGTCGCCGGCCATGTCGGCAAGCTGGCCGAGGGCCGCAACATCCTAGCGCGCGCGCTGGAAGCCGATCTCGGCAAGCTGCAGGACAGCCGAGCCTCGATCGATGGCCTGGTCGCCGGCCAGGTCGAGAAGATCGCCGAAGGTCGCGCCGTGCTCGCCAAGGCGCTTGAGACCGACATCTCCGGCATAAGGAACCTGATCGAGACCCATTCGGCCAAGCTCGCGGAAGACAGGGGCGAACTCAGCCGCGCGCTGGAAGGCGACCTGAGCGGCATCCGCAGCCTGATCGACAGCCATGCCGGCAAGCTCGTCGAGGACCGCAGCCTGTTGTCGCAGACGCTGGAATCCGACCTCGCCAAGTTGGCCGAGAGCCGCGCCTCGATCGACGGTCTTGTCGCCGGCCAGGTCGAGAAGCTCGCCGAAGGGCGCGATATCCTCAAGCGCGCCCTCGAAGCGGACATCAATACCATCAGGGGTGCCATCGCGGGACATTCCGACAGGGTGCAGGAGGAACGGGCGCAACTGTCGAAGGCCCTGGAGGCCGACCTGCAGACGGTCGGCGGCGCAATCTCCGACCACCAGAACCGGCTTGTCGAGGACCGCGCGGTGCTGTCGAAGTCGCTCGAGGACGATTTGGCCAAGTTGGCCGAGAGCCGCTCCAGCATCGACGGCCTGGTCGCCGGCCAGGTCGAGAAGCTGGCGGAAGGCCGCGACATCCTCAAGCGCGCGCTGGAAGCGGACCTCAACACCATTCAGGGCGCCATCGTCGATCATTCGCAAAAGATCACCGACCATCGCGCCGAGCTTTCACGCGCCCTCGATGCCGACATGGCCAACGCCAGCGGCCTCATGCAGACCCACGCCGACAGGCTCTCGCAGGACCGCTCGGCACTGTCCAAGGCCTTGGAGGACGATCTCGCCAAGCTCGCCGAGAGCCGCTCCAGCATCGACGGCCTGGTCGCCGGCCAGGTCGAGAAGCTCGCCGAAGGCCGCGACATCCTCAAGCGCGCCCTGGAGGCGGATCTCGCCAAGCTCGCCGAGAGCCGCGCCTCGATCGATGGCCTCGTCGCAGCCCAGGTCGAGAAGCTTTCGGAGGGCCGTGATGTGCTCACGCGTGCTCTCGAGGCGGATCTTGCCAAGCTCGCCGAGAGCCGCGCCGGTATCGATGGCCTGGTCTCCGGCCAGGTGGAGAAGCTCGCCGAGGGCCGCGATATCCTCAAGCGTGCGCTCGAAGCCGACTTGCAAAAGCTGGCGGAAAGCCGCTCGGAACT
This sequence comes from Mesorhizobium sp. M1E.F.Ca.ET.063.01.1.1, assembly GCF_003998155.1. Taxonomy (NCBI): domain Bacteria; kingdom Pseudomonadati; phylum Pseudomonadota; class Alphaproteobacteria; order Hyphomicrobiales; family Phyllobacteriaceae; genus Mesorhizobium; species Mesorhizobium sp. M1E.F.Ca.ET.063.01.1.1. Next base: position 3,131 of record NZ_RZSC01000331.1, on the reverse strand, counting down.
CGACGGCATCATTGCCGGCCATGTCGGCAAGCTGTCCGAAGGGCGCGACACGCTGGCTCGCGCCCTGGAGGACGATCTCGCCAAGCTTGCCGAGGCACGCGAGGACGTCGATCGTTCGGTGTCCGGCCACATCGACCAGATCGCTGCCAAGAGCAGCGACATTTCGGCGGCGATCGCCGCCGATGTCGAGAAGATCGAGCACGCTTTCAGCAGGCAGACCGGTATCATCGAAGAGCGCGCCGGCACCATGGAGCGTGCATTGTCGACCGGCGTCGACAACGTCCGCGGCGTGCTGGAGAAGACCGCCGTCTTCGTTGCCGGCGCGTTGCGCGACAAGGTCATGGAAATCACCAGCACGCTGCACGAGCAGGCCGGGGCCGCCTTCAGCGATGCCGACCGCAAGATCGCCGAACGCGCCGAGCAGACGTCGGCCGCGCTGCTTGCCAGGGCCGAGGACATCGCCAACGCCTTCGAGGCGGCCGACCGCCGCCTGCACGAGCGTGCGCAGGACACGTCCAGCATGCTGATGGCCCGCGCCGACGATGCGTCCAATTCGCTCATGGCCCGCGCCGAGGAAACCGCCGACAAGCTGGCGGCGCGCGCCGGCGAGATCGCCGGCACTTTCGACGCCGCCGACCAGAAGCTGGTCGCTCGCGCGGTCGAAACGGCGCAGTCGCTGGCGGCGCGCGCCGGCGACATCCTGCGCAACTTCGAGGGCGCCGACGAGCGGCTGAGCATGCGCATCACCGAATCGGCCGAGGCGCTGGCCGCACGCGCCTCCGACCTCGGCCGCATCTTCGACGCCGCCGACCAGCATCTGATCTCGCGCATCGCGGAAGGTTCGGAAGCGCTTTCGTCGCGGGCGTCTGAAATTGCCCGCATCTTCGACGATGCCGACAGCCGCCTGGTGTCGCGCATCGCCAGCAGCAGTTCGACCATCGGCGAACATACCGACGCCATTGTCGGCGCATTCGCGGCCACCGAGCAGCGCGTCGCCGATCGTGCTCGCCAGACCGGCCAGGAGCTCGCCGTCCACGCCCGCGAGATCGAGCAGGCGCTTGCCGGCGCCGACGAGCGCCTGGCATCGAGCGCGGCCGCGGCCGCTACCCGTGTCGAGGAGCAGGTGACGAGCGTCGAGAGCCGCCTCGCCCACACCGCCGAAACGATGGGCCAGAAGCTCAGCGAGCAGGTATCGAGCGCCGAGGCGCAGCTCATCTCGCGCGCCAACGTCATCGCCGAAACCTTCACCGCCGTCGGCCAGCATATCGGCCAGAGCACCAACGAGGCGGCAAAGACCATCGGCGCCAATACCCGCGAGCTCAACACCATGCTTGCGGCGCGTTCGGCCGAGATGTCGAAGATCCTCGACGAGACGGCGCGTCCTCTGGTCGAGCGCTTCGCCCAGGGCGGCTCCGAACTGCAGAAAAACATGGAAGAGGTCACCGAGCGGGCGACCGAGAAGCTGCGCAGCGAAAACGCGGCCCTCGTCAACGCGCTCGCCAGCCGCACGGCCGAGACGCTTTCGGCCGTCGAGGGCGCGCGCTCGACGCTGGCCGACAGCGTTGCCGACCTCATCGGCCGCATGTCCACCTCCAGCGCGCAGCTCGGTCAGCTGATCGACCAGGCGGCGGTCAACCTCGGTCAGGTCGAGGAACGCCTCACCGGCAGCACGCAAAGCTTCGCCACGACCACGGAAAAGGCGGCCCAGACCTTCGCCAGTTCGGCGCGCCTCGTCGATTCCAACACGACACGGCTCACCGATCTGTCGTCGGCGACGTTGCGCGAGGTTGCCTCGATCGCGACCAAGTTCGACGAGCACAGCCGCCTGCTGTCGAGTGCCTCGGCTCTGCTGAGCTCCGCTCAGAGCAATCTCGAGCACACGCTGGAGCGGCAGTCCTCGCTGGAAGACCTCGCCGTCGGCCTGGTCAAGAAGTCGGAAGACCTCGAGAAAGTGATGCGCTCGTTCGAAAGCCTGGTGGGCAAGACGATGCAGAATGCCGAGGGCCGGACGATGGAATCGGCGGAGAAGATCCGCACGGCCATCGCCGAGGTCGTCGATTCGGCGACGCGGCGCTTTGCCGATGCCACCGAGGAGATGCGGCGCACCGCGGGCTCGATCAAGAGCGAGCTGGACCTCACCCGCGCCGAGCTCAAGAAGGGCGTGATCGAGATGCCGGAGGAGGCCAAGGAATCGACCTCGGCCATTCGCCGTGCCGTCTCCGAGCAGATCAACGCGCTCAAGGAACTGTCTGACATCGTTGCGAAATCCGGCCGCAGCGGCAGCAGCGAGACCGGCGAGCCCCGCAGCCTGCGCCCTGCACCGCAGGCGCCGGACCGTCCCGCCGAACAGCCGCTGCGCCGTCCGCCTGCGCCGCAGCCTCAACCGCAGCCGGAGCGTCGCTCGCCGCAGGCACCGCTCGCCGAGACGACGCTGCGCGGTACGCTCGATCTCGAGCGTCCCGCGGAGGCGCCGCGGCGCGACCCGAATGGCCGCACACAGCAGGGCGGCTGGGTGCGCGATCTTCTGACCAACGCTTCGCGCGAAGAAAACCTGAAGCCGGCCGCCCCGGCGGAAGCGCCGCGCGCGGCCCCTGCCCAGCGTTCGCCGCTGCATGTCATGGAGTCGCTCAATTCGCTGTCCGTCGACATCGCGCGCGCCATCGACCATGACGCCTCGATCGAATTGTGGAACCGCTATCGCCGCGGCGAGCGCGACGTCTTCACGCGCCGGCTCTACACGCTGAAAGGCCAGCAGACCTTTGACGAGATCCGCCGCAAGTATCAGGCCGAGGCCGAGTTCCGCGCCGCTGTGGACCGCTACTGCGACGACTTCGAGAAGCTGCTCAAGGATGTCTCGCGCAACGACCGCGACAACATCATGGCGCAGACCTATCTGACGTCGGACACCGGCAAGGTCTACACCATGCTTGCTCACGCCAGCGGCCGTCTGCACTGAGCCGGCTGTTAGCGAGTAACAAAAAAGGCGGGACAAGCTCCCGCCTTTTTGTTTGTCCGAACGGCATGCCTGTGACCTGAGCAGCGATAGATATCGTCGCCGACGCCTCATGCCAGGGGAACGACAGCCTCAGCGACCCGGATGGAGTCCCATCAGATCACCGAGTCCGTCCAGC
>NZ_RZSC01000330.1:0-6342 GCF_003998155.1 Mesorhizobium sp. M1E.F.Ca.ET.063.01.1.1 | reverse complement strand
ACCCGGTACTGGCCTCAACCTCGGGACGGGTGCTCCTCCAGGAAAAGCATGCGAAAACATAAAGCCCGCGCCCACGCTCTTGACGCAGGCGCAAACGCCTGAATCAATCAACAAGTCGGTCGAAGCGGCCGCTCATGATCGCGTGAAATCCCTGCTCACGATCAAATGAAATGAGCGCTCACCATCGCGTGAAATAGCTGCTCACAATCAGCGAAATGCGCGATCAGCGTGCCGTCGACCGAGAAGTCGCCAGAAGCTTTTTCACCTTGGGTTGCGCCAGCACCGCCGCTAGGAACTTTGCAGCGATGTCGCCATCCAGCAGCCGGTCACGGTTCTTGGAGAACACCGAATGATCTCAGGTTGCGTCGTCCACGCCGATGCCCACAAAACAGCGGAACAGGAGGTCGTATTCCAGCCGCCCCATCAAAAGCCGCTCCGAGCGGATCGAATAGAACGCCTGCAACAGCATCGCCCGCAGCAGCTTCTTCGGCGGGATCAACGGTCGTCCGATCGGCGAGCACAGCGCCGCAAACTCTCGTTCCAACGCCGAAAGCGCGTCATTCACAATCGCCCGTATACGGGCGCGACGGATGATCGCTCCGAACCCGAACCTCAAGGTCCACGTAGCTGAACAGTTCGCCCGTCTGTCCGTCATCGCCCCGCACGATTCACTCCCACATCTTCGTGGTAAAGTGAATCACGAACCTAAGACTGTCGCGAGCCCTTTTTCAACAGATGGGGTGATTGGGGTCTCGCCCGGGCCCAGATGCGGGCGGCTGCTCCTGTCGAGATGTTAGAACGTGGTCGCCTTGGAGCGCCCGCCAGGCCAACGCGGCCATGAAGACGATGCCCAACAAGATCCAAGCTGGCCGTCATCCTGCACCGCATGTGGGCCGACGGAACCGAATTCCGCTTTGGAAGGAAGCCGCCGGTCCCGCATCGACATGAAATAGGACAACGAACAAAGGAACAAAAATGAACACAGATAGTCGTTCGCCCGAGAGGGTGATCCGGATCGTTCCCGTGGGAACGATGGGCAAGGCGATCTCGATGGCATGCACGATCCTGGGCGAATTCTCCAAGGTCGGTCAACAGATGGAGATGCCTCGCTCTCCTAACCCCATCATGCGGCGGCTGCGCGCCGACCGCGAAGAGAAGCGAGTGACCCGCGAGGCGACGTGATCCGGAAAAATGACAGGAAAAAAGCTTGACCTCATCGACCCCAATCAGAGAAGCCTGCTAGACCTCCGCGGCTACATCGCAGCCGACGCATGCTCGGCCACTTGGCGGTGCGTGGCGAACCAGACATCGCCTTTGGCTTTCGCAGCCCGAATAATTTCTTCTAATATCCAAATTCTGGAACGATAGCCTATTACATGGGGGTGCATCGTGAGCTGGAATAGCTGGGCTTCTTCGTATGCTTTTTCAAATTCTCTCAGGAAAATCCCAAGAACGTCATCCGGCCTAAGTCGACCATCGATGAGATATAACGCGTCATCGCGTATCCATTCGACAGGTATCTCTACTATCCCAGTACGTTTACCGTCTTGTAACAGTTCATAGCAGCTATCGTCAGCCATTAGAGATGAGTCATAAAGCAGTCTCATCTCACGAGCGATAGAAAGGGTATTATCGGAAAAATCCCAAGACGGTGTCCGCATTCCAACAGGTAGAATGCCAGTGATTTGTTCTAGCGCCTCGGCACTGCGCAGCATGAGATCGCGTTCTGCCTCCTTCGGCAAGCCGGAATTCAGTTCATGTATCCAGCCATGGAGACCAATCTCGTGTCCTTGATCTCTCACCGCACGCTGCTCATCCGGATAAAGCTTCGCTGCGATCGCGGGAACAAAAAAGCTCGCCTGGATGTCGTGTTTCTTAAGCAAGGCCATTATCCGAGGCATTCCGCGCCTGCTTCCGTACTGCCCCCAGGACAACCGGCCAATTGATTTTCCGCCGTCGCGCAATTCGTTGGTTTCATGGTCAACGTCGAACGACAGGGCGACAGCGCAGTGTTTTCCTTCGGGCCAAGGGGGAGTGAGTGGTTTGCCTGCTCTGACGCGATTGACGCAACCGCGCCACTGGTCTTCTGGCCACTGCCAAGGCCTCGGATATTGCCTTTCGGTCATAGTTCCTCCTTCATTTCAAGTCCATCAACGGCCGAACCATCGATCCTAGGCTTGGGACTGTGCACTAAAGCTGATTCGCCTCCCCGACCACTTCCGTTACCATGCCCAATATGCCGCTCGGAAATTGCCGTGCCTTGAGGTCTGTTTCGAACGCGCGTGCAATCGATTCGACGGTCCATTCGTCGTCCAACACCGGAAGGGCAACACCAGGGTGAGCGATCAGCAATAACGATCGCCCTACGGTTCGAATGATCTGACCGTTTATCTCAGCAGCAAGATCGGATAGCAGATAACAAAGAACCGGTGCATTAGCTTCTGCTGGGGGTTCGGTGCTGGGGTTGCCGCCCTGATACTGCTTTCTTTGCTCTTGCATGTGAGATGCACCGACCGGCGACACTGCGTTCACCCGTATCCCGGTGCCCGCGTTTTCGGCGGCCCAGCTGTATGTGAGTGATGCGACAGCGCCTTTCGTTGCACCGTAGGCGCCCATTCCCTCAAGGCCCATTAGCGCTCCTGAGGTGACATTTACGATTGAGCCGCTACCTTGCCTTTTCATATAGCGTATGGCGTGGGTCCGCAGGCAAGGGTTCCCATTATGTTCGCCTCGATCATTACCCTGGCTTCCTCCTCGCGTTGCTCCTCCAAACGAGCCAGACGCAGTAGGCCTGCGTTGTTGACCAATCCGTCAATTCGTCCCCATTGCGCAACACAGAGATCAACTAAGTCGCCAGCCTGCTGCCACTTCGCGATATCGGCCGCGAGACCGATCGCCTGTCCTCCGGCATCTATAATCGCCGATCGCGTGGCCTGAACGGCAGCCTCGTCCAAGTCGTTCACGACCACTCGCGCACCAAGCGCCGCAGCCATCTTTGCGTGTGCTGCGCCAATTCCTCGCCCGGCGCCGGTCACGACTATTGCCTTTCCAAGTAGATGTGTCACATCAAATCCAATCTTTTGTAAGGAGTGTTAACGATGCGACTGATAAACTCCGCTTAGACTCACCGCCCCCAGCCCCTTTTTTTCCCATCACTTTCGCGTTTGAGAACGCGTTCCACGCTTTCGTTCACGCCAAATTTCGTTGGTCCTTGCAATAGACGCTAATCTAAAAGGGCACGATGTGAAACAAAGCACGAGCCGGTGTCCGTCAGCCACTCGATTGGCCTTGGAAGGTGTCGATCCTGTCGAAGCGGTTCTCGAGCGGTAATGACGGGGTCTTGAATGTCTTCGCTCTTGGTGCCTCGGTGGAGTCGAGAGCAAAGGCCATTCGGACTTTCCATTTGTATCATAACCGATTTCGAAGTCGCCTGGGCACCAGCGTGGGATGGACTCCTACACTGCCACGGGGCCATCGTGGCGGCGAGTTTCCGATCCCGCCTATATGAGGCTGAAGGAGCATTCCAATGCATCTTGATTACCCTACAAATGCGCTCGGCGTTTGGCCAGGGGCAATGGCGCACCGAGGTCATCGGCATCTTTCGAAACGACGACGCAATCGTGCCTTGTCGGCGCATTGCTGCTTGAGTAGAGTAATGAATGGGCGGTCCAGCGTGCCCGCTAAATGACTTGAGACGGTCCGCCAGATGTGTGATGATTCGCTTTGTCAGGCTGCCGGCAGTGGCACGGTGATCAATTCCGCCGTTTATCGGTGAGCACAGCGACCGGTGCCGTCAGCTACACCACGTTGGTAGGTACGATTAAAGATATAAGCTGCCGAATCCTGAGCTACCTTATTTTACGCAATTTTGGTTCCTGCACTTCGTCAAGTGGCCAAATGGGACGGCGGACACGGCGATAAACTAGCTTAGACATCGCGGCTGACCCCAACATTCCACCGCCGTCCACCATGAGCACCTCGCGAGCAATTGGCTCGAATGCCGCCCGGAAATGATGAGAGGACTTCAAGGCGATGGTCGCGCAGTGAAGTGGGTCAATGCCGAGAGCCGTTAGTTGCGCGAGGTCGGCACCTTGGCCATTGCGCGAGATGACAACAATTTCGATCCCGCCCACACGGAGCATCAGGCTGGGCCCAAAGCTGTTCCATATGCCACCGCCGAGAAACGAAGGCCCATAGCACCGAAAACGACCATCAGTTATTGAGACTATCTGCCCTTCCACCTCAAGAGGTCCGCCTCCCGCTTCCGGGTCGTGCTTACCACCCAGTACGATACGTCCCGTGTTTCCGACTCCGATCGCAATGCCGGCCTGGACAGCCGCTGGATCAAAGATTGCATGGAAGGCCGCGTTCTGGAGGTCAGCCGCGATCATGGCACGCAGCAGTTCCGTTGCATCACCGTAGGCTCCGCCGCCCGGATTGTCGCTATTATCGGCCAGCACAAGAGGCTTATCGGCATGCAGCTCGCCGGCTTTAGCGTACTCCGCCGCTTCAGCGGCGTTGGCTGCCGCCCAAGGGGCGGAGAGAAACTCACGTGTTTCCCAGGCGTAATCCATGAAGTCCTCGGCGATACGCTGCGCTGCCGCGGTGTCGCCATCTGCAGTCACGGTGACGCTCGGCCCAACATCATAAATGTCGCTAAGTTCAAATCCGGCGCAGACGCTAACCACGAGTGCCTTTCCAGAGGCCTCTAGTTCATTCCCCCGGTTGATCAGCTCGCACATGGGACCCACTTGGGTCCGCCCGCCATCGAGACCAAACAACATTGGCCGCTTGGCAATGACCGTTCGGGGATTTATCTCCCCGCGAAGGGCACGGTCGAGCAACTCGGCGCCCTGCCACGCACGCTCGTAATAGTCTATATGGGGATACGTGCGGACGGCGATCAACGCCGACGCATTTGCCGCCATCTTTTCAGTAACGTTAGCGTGCAAGTCAAGCGTGGCGATGATCGGAACGCCAGGTCCAAGTACGGCTCGCAAGCGAGCGAGGATTTCCCCTTCCGGGTCTTCGTAGCCCTCTGCGACCATTGCGCCATGCAGTTCGAACAGCGCCCCATGGCAACCCTTGGCTCCTGCGAGGAACCAATCAGCTATTTGCTCAAAAGTCTCCTTTGTGAGGGGGCCTCCAGGATTCGCACGGGCGATGAGGGGATGAGACAGAGCCCAGTTGAATTTCTCCGCCGCCTCGAACATCGCACCCACCGTAGTGCGTGTGCCTCGCAGAGCCGCCGGAACCTCGTCACCCCGCAGCAATCCCGAGGCCAGGAAATGTTCTAGTGTGGTCGGGATCTTATTGAAGCTGTTTGTCTCCTGGCTGATATGGCCGGTGAGGATGCGGTGGCTCATAAACCCTCTTTTGAAAATTGCGCGGATACCGCAGGTTTAAGACAAGTCATTGTGACCGCTGTGTAGCGGACACTTCGAGCCAATCTGCAATGGCCGTTGCAATGAAGGCAACAATGCCCCGCGCAATTTGAAATGAAACTACCTCATGCCAGAGCTAAGCGCGACCGGACCCGATTCCTGTTCAATCTCACCGCCTCAAGCTTGAACTCGCGGCTGAACTTCCTTCTTTGCATTCCCACTCTCCATTTCCGTCAAACTGAAGCAAGTCCTCAGTATCGCCCGCAGGGAGCAAGTCTGCCGGCGAATGATGTCCGTGCCCGGTGTGGGACCGATCACCGCGCTCGCCTTTCATGCCACGGTCGATCAGCCGGACCGCTTTCAGGGCAAGTTAAGCAATGCGGTGGCGAGCTCGCCCGCACGGCTCTCTACGAAGCGGCTCATTCGCTGCTTGTGCTCAGCAAGAAAAGGCCGTGCCTCAGAGCGGGGGTATGAACGTCGCCAAGCGGCGCGGTATGGTCCACGAGCCCGAGTTGCTGTTGCCCGCAAGCTCGCTGTCATTCTGCATGGCATGTGGATGCGATGGGACAGAATTCTGCTTCGGCAAGGCACCCGGCCCCATATCGGCATGAAAATAGGGAAAACGAACCAAGGAAGGAGGAGTTGATTCCGCCCGGAAGGGCGTGACCCGGATTGGTCCCTCCCAACGCGTTGCGGAAGCTGCATTCTAAACTGAGCCTTTTTATGTGCTCGGCATTTCATCAGACGAGGCACTTTGGGGCGAATCTATCTCCCCAGACGTCATATTTCTGGAAGGGAAATAACTTGGTTGAAACAAAACGGGAGCATCGGCAGCGACCGCGGAAGCGTCTGTTATGAAGATTTCAAGTTTAGCAGGCGCCCTGCTAAGGGAAATTCGCTTACACAAGGATGGATGGAGCAAACATGAAGATAGCGCTCGGACCCCGGCCCGTCAGGC
>NZ_RZSC01000032.1:0-21167 GCF_003998155.1 Mesorhizobium sp. M1E.F.Ca.ET.063.01.1.1 | reverse complement strand
GCCGAGGAAGCCGCCCAGCATGTGAAAGCCGAGCATATTCGCATCCTGGACAAGCTGCTCGGGCGGATGGACCGGCAGCGCCACCCGACCAGGACCACGATTTCACTCGACCGCGAGTTCCATACGGGCGTTGCGGCCATCCTCGGCAATGCCGTTCTCGTGCGCGTCGTCGGCGAATTGTTCGATCAGCGCATGAATCCCTATTTCGAGCGGCTTTCGAGCTATTTCGAGGATCGCACCACCTGGCAGGCGGCTTTGGAGGAGCACCGTGCGGTGCGCGACGCGCTCGCGGCGCACGACGCCAGCGGAGCGAAGGCCGCCATGCGGCACCATCTGCGGCTGTCGCAAGAGAGGTTTTCGCGCAATTTCGGCGAGGGGTCCGCTGTCGCGAAGACGGCGGGGAAGAAGGAACCGCCCATCATTCACACGGAATGACCGGGCGGCAGTTCGGACGATCATCACAGGGAGGAGATCTTGCCATGAAATTCCGATACGCAGCAGTTCTCGGCGCCATCGCCGCACTCGTCTTGCCGTTCTCGGCTGCATCGGCGCAGACCGTGTTGAAATGGGCGCATGTCTACGAAACGTCCGAACCGTTCCACACCGAATCCGTGTGGGCTGCGCAGGAGATAGAGAAGCGGACCAACGGCCGTTACAAGATCGACGTCTTCCCGGCCTCGCAGCTCGGCAAGGAAGCCGACATCAATCAGGGCCTGACGCTCGGCACGGTCGATATCATCATCTCGGGCTCCAGTTTCGCCGCGCGCGAATACCCGCCCATCGGCGTGACCTATTTCCCTTACACGTTCCGCAATGCCGATCATTTGCTCGCCTACACCAAGAGCGACATCTACAAGCAACTCACGAAGGGCTACGAGGAGGCCTCTGGCCACCACATCGTCGCGACCACCTATTACGGCACGCGCCAGACGACCTCCAACCGCCCGATTGAGAAGTGTTCCGACATGCAGGGGCTGAAGATGCGCGTTCCGGACGTGCCGGCCTATCTGGCCATGCCGCGGGCCTGCGGGGCCAACACCACGCCAATCGCCTTCGCGGAAGTTTATCTGGCGCTGCAGAACGGCACGGTCGAGGCGCAGGAGAATCCGCTTACCACGATCGAAGCCAAGAAGTTCTACGAGGTCCAGAAGAACATCGTGCTGACCGGCCACATCGTCGATCATCTCAACACGATCGTCTCGCAGTCGCGCTGGTCGCAGCTTTCGGACGAGGACAAGGCGATCTTCACCGAGGTCATGCAGGAGGCGGCCGCCCGGGCCACCAAGAAGATCGTCGAACGCGAGCAGAAGCTCGTCCAGTTCTTCAAGGGCAAGGGCTTGACGGTGACCGAAGTCGACAAGGCCGATTTCGAGAACGCCGTGATGGAGAAGGTGAAGTTCGAGGACTTCGGCTACCGCAAGGCGGACTGGGAGGCGATCCGCGCCGTCAAGTAGCCAGCCCAAGGGCCCGGCGCGGCAGGCGCCGGGCCCTTTCCCGACAGAAGCCAGAATAGTCCCGTTCCGCTGGAGCCGTACCGATGACGCAAGAGGTCCACACCCAGGTCACCGCCGAAGAACTCGCCCACTCCTTCGAGGAGGAGGCAGCGCCCGTCGATCTGTCCCGTTATGCCATCGAGGATTGGGTGACGCTGGCCGCTTTCTGGGGCATGGTGGTCTGCGTCTTCCTGCAGTTCTTCACCCGCTATGTCTTGAACAACAGCCTTGCCTGGACCGAGGAGGTCGCGATCAACTTTCTCGTGGTCGTCGTCTTCCTCGGCGCGGCAATGTGCGTGCGCCTGTCGCGCCATATCCATGTCGACGTGCTTTACCACTATCTGCCGGCGGCCGGCGGGCGCTTCCTCGCCCTCTTCGTCGACGTCGTCAGGATCGGCTTCTTCGGTTACATGTGCGTGCTGATGTGGCGATACGTGTCGATCGTGGCCCGGGAACGCATGACCACGATTGACCTGCCGCGTAACGTCTTTTTCTACGCGGTGCTCGCCGCTTTCGCCCTCATGCTCGTCCGGTCGATCCAGGTCTTCGCGGGAAATGTCAGACGCGGCTATTCCGTGCTGGAGCGCCCTGGGGCGTTCGACGGGATCTAGGCCCATGCTTCTTCTCATCGGCTCCTTTCTCGTCCTCATGCTCGTCGGCGCTCCGGTGGCGGTATCGATGGCGACGGCCTCGCTGCTCTACCTCGTGATCTATGGCGTCGCGCCCGACATCATCACCGCGCAGCGCATGATCGCCGGCGTCGAGAGCTTTCCGCTGCTCGCCGTCCCCTTCTTCATCCTGGCCGGCAATCTGATGAACATCGCCGGCGTGACGGGCCGCATCTACAGCTTCGCGCTGGCGCTCGTCGGCTGGATGAAGGGCGGCCTGGCGCAGGTCAACATCATCGGCTCCGTGATATTTTCCGGCATGTCGGGAACGGCGCTCGCGGACGCCGCCGGCATCGGAACGATCGAGATCAAGGCGATGAAGGACCATGGCTATCCGGTCGAGGCGGCGGTCGGCGTGACCGCCGCTTCCGCGACGCTCGGCCCGATCTTTCCGCCGTCGCTGCCCTTCGTGATCTATGGCATGATGGCGAACGTATCGATCGGCGCGCTGTTCATGGCCGGCATCCTTCCCGGCGTCGTGATGACCGCGTTGATGATGATCACCGTCGCGATCTTCGCGCATCGACGGGGCTGGGGCTCCGACACGCCTTTCGAATTGAGGCAATTGGCCGCCGCGTCGGGCGAAGTGCTGGTGGTGTCCTGCTTTCCCGTCGCGGTTTATTTGCTCATGCAGACGGGGTTCTCCATCAACGCCGCGGTCGGTCTGTCGCTCCTGGTTCTCATTGCGGCCGACTGGTATTTCGACTTCTCGGCCGTCATGGCGCTGATGACGCCGGTGATCCTGATCGGCGGCATGACGATGGGCTGGTTCACGCCCACGGAAGCGGCGATGGCCGCCGTCATCTGGTCGCTCTTCCTCGGCCTGGTCCGCTATCGCTCGATGACGTTCAGGACGCTGGCCAAAGCCAGCTTCGATACGATCGAGACGACCGCATCCGTCCTGTTCATCGTCACCGCGGCCTCGATCTTCGCGTGGCTGCTGACGGTCAGTCAGGCCGCGCAGGCCTTCTCCACCTTCGTGTTCGCGCTCACCGACAACAAATGGGTGTTCCTCATCCTCGTGAACATCCTCATGCTGCTCGTCGGATGTTTCCTCGACACCATCGCGGCGATCACCATCCTCGTGCCGATCCTGCTTCCGGTCGCCGCGGTCTACGGCATCGACCCGGTCCATTTCGGGTTGATCATGACGCTCAACCTGATGGTTGGCCTCTTGCACCCGCCGCTCGGCATGGTGCTGTTCGTGCTTTCGCGGGTCGCAGGCCTCTCGGTCGAACGCACGACGATGGCGATCCTGCCCTGGCTCGTGCCGCTGCTCGTCGCGCTGATCCTGATCACGTTCCTGCCGGCGATCACCTTGTGGCTGCCGATACAAATGGGGCTCGTTCGGTGAGCGCCACCACGGTCGCGGCGACGCTGTTCGGTCCCGGGGATCTGCGCCTCACGCAACGCGAGCTCAGCGCGCTGGCGCCCGGCATGGTGCGCGTGCGGTTCGGGGCCGGCGGCATTTGCGGATCCGACCTGCACTATTTCCGCCATGCCCGGACGGGCGACTTCGTCGTCACCTCGCCGCTGATCCTCGGCCACGAGGTCGCCGGCGAGGTCATCGAGGTCAATGGCGAAGCCGAGGGGCTGAAGGCCGGCGACCACGTAGCCGTCAATCCGTCGCGCTGGTGCGGGTCCTGTCCGCGCTGCCGCGAGGGCCGTCCCAATCTCTGCGACAACATCTACTTCATGGGCTCGGCCTCGAAGACACCGCACATGCAGGGCGGCTTTGCGCAGCTGTTCGACGCGACAGCGGCGCAATGCGTGAAAGTGCCGGCGGGTGTGTCCTTCGCCGCCGCGGCGCTCGCCGAGGCGCTGGCCGTCGGCCTGCACGGGGTGGCGCGGGCAGGCGATGTGAAGGGCGCGCATGTGGCGATCTTCGGCGCCGGGCCGATCGGCCTGCTCACCATGCTGGCAGCCAGGCTCGCCGGCGCCGGCGGAATCACCGTGATAGATATCGCGGCCGCACCGCTCGCTTTCGCCAAGACCTTCGGCGCGGATCGCGTCATCGACATTTCCGGCGGCACTGACGAGCTTTCTGCGGCGGCGAGCCGGGCTCCGTTCGACACCGTCTTCGAGATTTCCGGGACGGCGGCCGGGCTCGTATCGGCGATCCGCAACGTGCGCCGGGGCGGCACGATCGTCCAGGTCGGCAATCTGCCCGGCGGTCAGCTTCCGCTTCCCGCCAACACGGTCATGGCGAAGGAGCTCGATCTGAGGGGCACGTTCCGGTTCGGCGAGGAATTCCGCACGGCCGTCGATCTCATCGTCGCCGGCAAGGCCGACGTCGAGCGTCTCATCACCGCCAGGCGGCCGCTCGCGGCGGCGCCTGAAGCCTTCCGGCTTGCTCTCGATCGAAGCCGGAGCGTCAAGGTCGTGCTTACTGCCGACTGAAAGCCGCGAGAAGCTGCCACTCGGCGCAAGAGGCCGGCCGCTCAACCGCGACGTTGCAGGACAAAACGCTTCCTCGCATCCGCGCTGATGAAGAGCGGCCGAGGCACGCGAGCCTCGCAGATGCGCGTCGTGGCCTCAAGCGGCAGAAGACGTCCGTTCGAGCACGCTCCAGTCAGCACGCGCCCAGCGGACCTCCGGAAAATTCCTGTGCAATACGGCGATATCGACAGCCGGTCTTGCCAAACCATTCGAACATGAGCGCCGTATCCTCGGTTTGCTGGCGTGCCCGTTCTATCGGGATTTCTTGATAGGTGACCGGGCGGCCGATGGCTTGCGACAGGAATTTCGCCTGCTCTTCGCCGGACAGATCGTCCCCAGCGAAATCGAAACGCTCGGGCGGACCCTGGACCACTCGAAGGTTCCGAAGCCTGAGAAGGCGGAAGTGCTGGCAGCCTTCGCCGCACACAAGGGCGAGGTTACCGCCGGCTATGCAAAAAAGGGCTGACATGCGGCCGGCTAAGTGGAGGTGGACGACGGGCTTTCAATCGCAGAACTTAAAACTATTAGTGCCAGTCGCTGAAGACAGCGCATGATAGATTTCTGCCCCGCCACCGGGGTAAGGCCCGGCCTGTTATGCTCTAGTCCTCCGACTAACCCGACAGGCCGGGCACCGAGGGCTGTTGCTGATGTTTGTGGAGGACAGCCGGTCGCAACTGCTTGTGAGAGCGCTTTTGGCCCTGTGTGTCGGAGCCTCTTATGATCTCCATGGCCTCATCCGGCGTGAGGCCACATTTACGCGCATAGTAGTATGCTTCGGCCGTAAGTTCGTCCCCTTCGGCCTTTTCGATCGCATTCTTCTTCTTTTTGCCCATCGCGTTTTTTATAACCGATTTGTGATCAAAAGGTTGCTCCGACGTCAGTGCGGATCGAGCAGGGCGACATCGTCTACTGCTCGGTCATAAATCGCCGCTCTAGGGACCGGCCGATCGAATTCTCTTGTGGACCGGCGTGTGTCGTTGGATGAGAGGCGGTGCCTACGCCTTTGCAGCGGCGGATCACGGCAGCCTGCGGCTTTCGACCAAGAGCTCTATTCGCTCTTCCCGGGCCAAATCAATTCGATCCATGCCGGCGCGTGATCGCTTGGCTTTTCCCAACCGCGTACCGCAACATCGACGCCGGCGCCGCGCAGCCTGTTTGAAAGGGCGGGACTGACTAGAAGATGATCCATCCGCAGACCGGAGCTCCGGTCGTAACCGCCCCGGTAGGAAAAGTTCCAGTAGGTGTAGACGCCCTTCTCGGGGTGGATGTGCCGAACCGCATCCGTCCACCCCATCTCCAGAATGTCGGCGTAGGCCTGACGGCTCTGCGGGAAATATACCGCATCGCCCAGCCAGCGTGCCGGCACCGCAGCATCGATTGGCGTTGGCACCACGTTGTAGTCGCCGCAGAGGACCGTCTCTTCCTTGAGCAGTATCTGGGCATAGCTGATCAATCGCTGAAACCAGCTGAGCTTGTAGTCGAATCTCGGGCCGGGCGCCGGATTGCCGTTGGGCAGGTAGACGCAGCCGATCACCAGTCCGTGGACCTCGGCCTCGATGTAGCGACTGTGCGTATCGTCTGGGTCGCCGGGCAGACCGCGCCTGCGCTCCAGCGGCTTTTTCCCTCGCGCTAGAATTGCTACCCCGTTGTAAGACTTCTGGCCGTGCCAGATGGCGCCGTAACCCGCCTCCTTGATCGCATCGGCCGGAAATTTGTCATCGGATGTCTTGAGCTCCTGAAGGCAGACAATGTCGTACCGGGTTTCGCCGAGCCATCTGAGGAGAACCGGCAATCGTCCGTTGACGCCGTTTACGTTGAAGGTCGCGATTGTGGTCATGCGGTCACATCATCTTAGTCGATGATTTTTCCGAGCTGTCCCTGGGGATACTTGGCTTTGCTGCCTAGCTGTTCTCCTTGTACGTTTTGGCGGCCTCCTCAATCTTGCGCCAATCGGTTCCGTAGCGCCGCACAAGCTCCCGCGCCTGCGCCGGCGATATGTTTTGCGTTTCCACGATATGGTTCACTTCCGCCTCCTCGCCCTTCAGCGGACGCGAACGAGGCTTCTTGGGCCGGCCTGTCCCCGGTTCCTTCGCGGCTCGTCTGGGCATGAATCGATCCTCTCTGGATCCGGATTAACCGTCGAGCGCATGGAAAGTTTCCCCATGCTTCGCTCGTTGCGTGGTTTCGTCTGTCTGTATTCCTTGCCGCTGTGTGGTTTGAACCCAAACGGCTTGCACAGCGTTCTTTGTTAGCAGTGCTGCCAATAGCAAACCCATGGAAAAATCCGACGCCCTTGCCGCACCGCAGACAGCCGATGGTGCCGAAGCGCGCTTCCCGTATGATCGAACAACGGTTGAGCGGTTTCGGCGAGCATTCCCGCGCGCCAGGTGGAGCGACGAGCGCGGGGGTTGGTTCGTCCCGGGAAAGACGGCAGCGCGGCGGGTCGAGCGCTGGCTGGCGCATGAGGCGGCTTCGCGCGCGGCCCATGACGACAGCAAGGGAAGAGATGCCTTCGCCTTCGATCCACTGTCGAGCCGGTATCTGCAAGTCGCGGACGACTTGCTCATCCGCACACCTTATTCCAGGACCGTTCTCGAGGAGCTACGAGCTGTTCCATGGGCGAGTTGGGACGACGAACTGCGAGCCTGGAGGGTGCCTTTCCGCTCCTATGAGGAACTGCAGCGCCGT
Source organism: Mesorhizobium sp. M1E.F.Ca.ET.063.01.1.1 (assembly GCF_003998155.1). NCBI lineage: Bacteria > Pseudomonadati > Pseudomonadota > Alphaproteobacteria > Hyphomicrobiales > Phyllobacteriaceae > Mesorhizobium > Mesorhizobium sp. M1E.F.Ca.ET.063.01.1.1. The sequence goes on along the minus strand of NZ_RZSC01000032.1, from coordinate 13,879 downwards.
TGGCCAAGCATCGAAAGAGCCGCCCAACATGCCGAGCCTGAGGAGAGGAAACGGCGATGGGAAGCTAACAAACATTCGGGTGAATACAAGGCCGCTAAACTGCGTCATGCCGAGCGCAGGCGCCGTCGCTTTCCGCTTCCAGCCGAAGACCTGCCTCCGTTCGGCCGTGCCGTGGCGACGCAGCAATACGGCATCGTCGTCTTCACCGGGATTTCAGGTAAGCTCGCGGACGCCCCGGAATTGTCAGCGTTCTACCCCCAAATGACGGACGCGGCCGTCGACGATGTATGGGCTAGATGGCGACCACCGACCTTGACTGAACTGATCAAGACATGGCCAGCCCGGCGCCCTGCCGGATCGACCGAACGATCGAGAGGGTGGTGGCAGCCGACGCTTGACGAACTCAGGATCGCACGCCGAACGGCGAGAAGCTTGGAGCGAAGAAGGCAAAGGATTGCGTCGTTCTAGCCATTGGCTGGGAATCCACGCCGAACGGCGAAGCATGTCGTACGGGAATCCGGGATCCGTCGTGCGGACCCAGGCTTCGCATCCTGTGAAGTAGATCAGCTCGAGCGCGGCGCTCGGTTCCGTCTCCTGGTTGCAGGACTCTATGTAGGCAAGGCGCTCGATGAGCTAGGCGCCGCCCCGCAGTCCGGAATGGGATAGTTTGGCCGCTGAGATCATCACCGTCTTCGCGAAAGGTACTGGCACAATCGAGGAAATCAAGAAGGCGTTGATCAAGGGAACCCACATCGTAAATCGCTTTCCTCGATGTGCGGAACCAATTCGCTCGACCGAAGTTCTCGACCATTGGGGAAAATCCTATGGCAGAGAGCAAGCAAGAGCGCGGCGAACGCGTACAGGCTGAGAAGCAATTTCGTGTGCGGTTCCTGGTGCGCGAAACTGGCATCACTGAGGTGCAAGCGCGCGACCTTGTTGAGATGATTGGCATTGATGCGAACTCGCTCCTTCGCGAGGCGCGCCTTCTGGCGAGCAAGCAGAGCTAGTCCTCTGCATAGAGGATTTGACGGTTTCGACAGGGTTTAGGGTTGGCAGGCAGGCTATCGTCATTGCTAGTCGGCAACGAAGACTTGCAGATCCTGGACGACAGTGTTTCTCTGTAGAACGGGAGTCTCAATGCACTCGGCTGGGGGGAAGCCTGCGCAGTTCACAAAAGGGACTTTATGACGACAAAGCGGTTGAAAAAAACCCGCTGGCAGCTGCCGACGGGCGAGTGATAAAGCTGAAGGTACCTGGGTTGCGCTCGCCGGAGGACAACGTGCACAAGCAGGCACAGATGTAAGTGCGTAGCACGGGCATCTGTTCCCGCCCTCGCACGCCAGTCCCATGCAATGTGAGACTATTGTCGAGGTGCCAAACTCCTAGGTCTCGCGGACGAAACATATAACAGGCTATCGCATTGGATGCGGGACCGGCGAGCAATGAGTCCCTTCATCGTCGGTTGAGTGATGCCCGCCATATCCTGCGATGTGACGGGCATCCACCAAAGAACAGGGCCGGGCCGGACGAGCGACACTGTCGATATTCCGCGAGTTTTTGTGTGAGCATCCGGTATGAAAATGCCGAGCTGACATTGGAACCAAATTTGCTTTTTGGGCCCGACTGCACAGGTTACGGCGCTTAGCCTCTAAGAGATGCTTCAACCCCGAGCCGGGCTTTCTCACTCTTGGCGAAGGACTTTGCGTCCCCTGGACTGGCGGAATAGCCGCTAAGCGCTTTTCGCGCGAGGTCGATGAGAGTCGCGGCCCCGGCTGAAACGAACCGAGGCCGCCGCATAGCAGGCATGCCTTTGGAGTGCGAAGCGAGCCTGTGCAGACGCCTTATGCGGCTGCCTGCAAGGCGCGCTCGTTCGCACCACTTTCGCCGAGCTTGGTAAGCGCCTCGTCGGTAGCGGACTCTTCCTCGAGGGTCTCGCGCAGCAGCGGCAGGGCATCCTTCAGGCCCAACTGCTCCGCCCAGGCGATCAGCGTTCCATAGCGCGCGATCTCATAATGCTCGACCGACTGGGCGGCCGCCACAAGGCCCGCATCGAGTGCCGGCTGGTCTTCATATTCCTCGAGGATCTCCGAACCCTCTTCGAGAATGCCGTCGATCGCCGGACAAGTCTTACCCCTGGCGGCCTTGCCGAGCAACTCGAATACCTGTTCGAGTCGATCGACCTGGCCCTCGGTTTCCATACGATGCTTCTCGAAAGCAGCGCTCACTTCTTCGGATTGCGCCGCCTTAGCCAGTTTCGGCAATGTCTTCAGTATCTTTTTCTCTGCGTAGTAAATGTCCTTCAGGCCGTCGACGAAAAGGCTTTCGAGGCCGTTTGCCGCGCCGGTCGACTTTGTCCTTGGCATCGCTTTTCTCCGTTGCTCGGTTTGATTTCCAAATTGGGTGGTCCTTGAGGCAAGAAAAACGGCGCCTGCAATCGTAGACGCCGCTTCGAAGGTTTAAGACTGGCCGCTTTCGCGGCCGGCTTCCGAGGACGCTCGCGGTCTTCGGCGAAGTTGCCGCGGTCACCTCTGTGCCAGCCCATGTTGCGGTCCTCGGCTTGTTGCTGCCCGCAGCCGCGACGCTGATCCGGCTCGCGGTTTTTGTGGCTCTATTGGCCGGCCTTGACGTGCTGTCCGTGGCTTCCGCCTTGTCTGGGCATACCATTGCTCCACCTTCAGTTTGTGAATTGGTCCTAAGGGTGGACATAAGGAGGTTCGGCTCGCGGGATCGGGTCCTTGGAATTCGGCCTCCTCGAGTAATAATAATCACCGCGCGCAACTGATGTTCCTGGCGAAATAATTCGTGAACTCAGTGCCGCGCATCCAACCGCCAGGACTGGTATCCAGGTGCCCTAGTCCTTGACATCGGCATCAGACTGGCGACCCCGATTTTGGCCCTTTAGCGTCCTTCGAGCTTTCGGAGATCGCCGGACCGGCCCCGGACGTTTTCTCGATGGCGGGTCTGGGCGCCGTCCGGACGGGCGGGTTCTGTCCTTCGGTTTGACGTGTCTTGTCCTCTGTTTCGCCGGTAGCCCGCGTCAAACCGCCCGCCGGGCGTTCATTGGCGGCCGCATCCTGCGAGAAATCGTCGGTCGGATCGGGACCTGTTCTTGCCGGATATTTCCGCGCGCCAGTTTCGTATTCGGTTTTTCCTCGTGCCATGATGTTTCCCCGTGCTTCTCCGGATGAAAACCGCGTTCGAAGGGCTAGGTTCCCCGCCGGCTGGTCGAGGCGATTGTCCCGTAGCGATGCCCTGGAACTGCGCTTGCGCATGCGTGCCGATTGCGTGATGGTGTGCATCATGACCGCCAGTTTCTGGACCACAAATTGGAGTGCCTTTTGTGGCATCATCTGCCTGCAGATTCCGGCCGATGCGCAGCCTGCAACTCCCATCAGCTGCACCTAATGCGGCAAATATCTTGGCACATGGGATGAGCTTCAGACTGACTTCGAAAGCCAAGGGCGGGGCCGATGGAGTGTTTCGTCTGGACAAGGGAGGTATCCAGAAGCTCGGTAGCCGATAGGAGGCTCAGGAGCTATCGGCGTATCAGCTAGCCTTCCCAGCCGCGAGGATCGTTCGCCCGGCTGCCATGGCGTTGGTCATGTCCATGCAGGGTCGAGGGTGAGGGACGCCTCGAAGGTCTGCTCGCTTTTCTCATTCCAGATCCTGACGGTGATCTTCAGTTGATTGCCAACCGTCATCTCGTCGCCGGCCACATCGTGCAATATCCGCAGTGCTTCCCCGCCTGCGCGTTCGCGGGACGAAAAGAGCTGTCCCTCGCGGTCCAACTGAGTATGATCGGTATTGTGCAGGTCACATTCCATCGGCAAGCACCCCCGGCGCCTCGACTTTCAATTCCTGTCCGCCGCCATGGTTCCATGCGGCTAATGTCAAGGAGGTTCGGCTGAAGCGGCGTCACCATAAAGGTAGCCGCGAATGATCCCGAAAGTTGGAGATGCAGTTTAATTCGGCGGATGGGAAGCTACGGATGCTCGAGGCACTGTACCTGAACCTTGGTCAGCACGACCTGCTCTCCGACGCCGAGAAGACGCGGTTGGCCAGCGCGATGTCGACCGAGAAATACTTCGTCACGGGTGAGGACATTGTACCGATCGGTTCGAGACCGATTTTCAGCACGTTGATCGTCGACGGCTTCGCTGCGCGCTATAAGGTGCTGGAAAATGGCGGGCGTCAGTTCACCGCTTTGCATGTGGCCGGCGATTTCGTCGATCTGCATGCCTTTCTCCTAAAGACGATGGACCATGGCATCGTCGCGCTCTCGCCCTGCCACGTCGTCGCGATTGAGCACAACAAGCTGCGCGCGATAACCGAGCAGGCGCCGCATCTCACCAGGCTCTTGTGGCTGAACACGCTTGTCGACGGCGCCATCCACCGCGAATGGATCGTGGCCATGGGGCGCCGCTCCAAGACGTCGCATCTGGCGCATCTCATCTGCGAGCTGTTCGTAAGGCTTCAAGTCGTGAAGAAGACGCGCGACATGAGCTTCCATCTGCCGCTGTCGCAGGCCGAGCTCGCCGATGTACTCGGCCTTTCAGTCGTCCACATGAACAGGGTCATCGGCACGCTGCGGCGCATGAACGTGATCAATTGGACAAGCCATCTCATCACGATCCTGGATTGGGCGAGGCTTGTAGAGATCGCGGAGTTCGACCCGACCTATCTCAGCATGAACCGCGAGCCCAGATGAGCCAGCTGACGGCACTCATCTGGGATGAGTTTTGTTGTTCGACCATAGCTCGTCGAGCATGGTAAGCGCCGCACTCGGATCGGCGGGTTTCAGCATGCCTTGTTCCGCGGCCGCCTTCTTGAACGCGGCGAAAGCGATTGCCGGGCGGCAGATACCGTTGGCCGCGTCGTTCACGAGCTGCACCGCCTTGAGATAGGCCGGCGCGTCCTTGTTTTTCCATGTCCCGCCAAGCGCCTTTTTCACGTCGGCGATCGATGCGACCACCATCGTGCCGCCGTTCACGAATCGGATGGTCAGAGGCAAAAACCTGCTCATGCGTCTTCACCACCCGAGCCATTCGTGCGTGCGCCAGGCGAGGCCGATGAAGGGCGCCGAGATAAGAACCACCGCTGACAGAACGATAAGGGGATTGTTCATCCGAAGGGATTTCATTTTACCACCATAAAGATTTGGATCGCCATAAAACGAAGATGGCACCGGCCGGTTGCATCCGATCGGTTGACGGAGAGCCACATGTTGATCGCTGGCTCGGCGGACTGTGCCGGATGATATGGCGGTCGCGGCCTCGGAGGCACATCGGCCAGCAACGCGCGGCTCTGCCTCGGAGGGCGAGGTTAAAACGTTAGCACGTCGGCATAGCAATGCGGCCGACAGCATAGCAATCAGATTTCGAACATCCATGGGACTCCTCCTGAAGAGTCCCCCAACCTAGTATGAATAACACTGCGGACCGGCCGACCGCATTTAACTTTGATGTAGGTGGGGCATCGTCGTCAGCCGCCTGGATTGGATCGATCCGGCGCTGAGCGGCTGGTTTCAAGAAAGCCAAACCTTTTCCTCCGGAGTGCGTTGTTCTTCGTGACCGAAGGAGCAAACGATGCCGACAAAACGCGCCACGCCGTCGAAATCCGACACCGAGTATGCGGCGAGCCGGCAGCGCAGCGTGCAGCGCAAGGTCGATGCCACCGACCGCGCAAGGCCAAACCGCAAACCCAAACCGCAAGCCCCGATGCAGGCGGGCGCCAGGCAATATCCGGTGCCGCCCTTTCCAAAGCCGCACTCGAGGGCACCAAGGAACTGGTCGATTAACGGCAGCCGGCTTCTTGTCCTGGCCCGCTGCAATTCGGCGTAGGCAACGCATGGCAAAGAACGCAGATTTCAGCAAGGCCGGCCCCGAGCCGCGCAAAGGCATGCCGAGCCCGCGGCTCGGCGAAAGCGAATTCAAGGGACGCTACTTGAAACAGTTCTACGATCCGACCTTCCGGCCGGAGGCGGATGCCATCGACAGGCTGGCCGAGATCGCCTGGCAGGCCTACAGCGAAGGGCGCAAGTCTCCGATCACCAGAAAGGCGGGGGAGGGTTTTCGCGATCCCGACTACGATCTTTCAGTCGAATGGATCGCCGCGCATGAGGCGGTCGGAGCGGCGCAGCGCCGTTACGAGGACAGGTCCGCTCCATCCCGCATCCTGCTTATCAACGGCTCGTCGCGCAGCGAACACACCTGTCCTGGCGAAATGTCGAAAAGCTTCCGTCTTGTGGAGCTGGCGCGTAGCGCTATCGCGGCCAGGCCGGGCTTCTCGACCGAGGTTCTCGACCTCGCGCGGCTCGCCTCCGAATACGGCCGCAGGATTTATCCCTGCAAGGCCTGCTTCTCGACGGCGGCCGCGCTCTGCCACTGGCCGTGTTCCTGCTACCCCAATCATTCACTCGGCCAGGTCAATGACTGGATGAACGAGATCTATCCGCTATGGGTCGAGGCGCATGGCGTCATGATCGTCACGCCGGTTAACTGGTACCATACCTCCTCGCCGGTGAAGCTGATGATGGACCGCCTGGTCTGCGCTGATGGCGGCAATCCCGATCCTTCGCTGACCCAGGGCAAGGACGCCGCGCTCGCCAAGAAGGCCGAGCTTGCCGGTTGGGACTATCCGCGCCATCTCGCCGGCCGCCTGTTCTCCGTCATCGTGCATGGCGACACCGAAGGCGCCGGGAGCGTGCGTCACAGCCTTGCTGACTGGCTGCGCTCGATGAAGCTCGATCCGGTTGGCGAGGCGGCGGAGCTTGACCGTTACATTGGCTACTGGAAGCCCTATGCGACGAGCCACGACGAGCTCGACGCCGACCACGCTGTGCAGACGGAGGTTTGCAACGCCGCGCTGGCGCTTGCTGAGGCCGTCGAAAAACGCCGGGCCGGATCATTCCAGACCACCGCAACCGGGCTTGAGGATCCGCGCCCGAAATAGCCAGCGGGAGAATAGGCCGACGGTGAGAGATATGCAGCGCTGGTTCGAAGAAGCCTGGGTTCTGCTGAAAGAGAGCGTCGCCGGCTACCTCAACGACAATGTGCTGAGCCATGGCGCGGCGATGGCGTTCTACGCCACGACGTCGCTGGCGCCGATCCTGCTGATCGTCGTGGCGATCGCCGGCATCGTCGTCGGCAACGAAGCCGCCCAGCTCGCGCTCTCGGCCGAGTTCGCGGGCGTGATGGGACCGCAGAGCGCCGATCTGCTCAAGGCGACGATCGAGACCGCCGCGCATCGCGAGTCCAGCACGCTGGCCACCTTCATCGGGCTAATGGCGCTCCTTGTCACCGCGTCGGGCGTCTTCGGCGAGATGCAGCAGTCGCTGAACGAGATCTGGAAGGTCGAGCCGAGCGACATGTCGCTGTCACGCCTGGTACGGGCGAGGGCGGCGAGCCTCGGCTTGGTGGCAGCCCTTGGTTTCATGCTTCTGGTGTCGCTCGCCGCGAGTACGGCGATCTCGGCGCTGAGCGAGTATATCAACGAGCGCCTGCCATTCGGCGAGCTGATCGTCAGCGCCATCAACACCGTCGTGTCTTTCGTGCTGATCGCGCTGCTCTTCGCCGCGATCTACAAGGTCCTGCCGGACCGCACGCTGAAATGGCGCGACGTCGCGGTTGGCTCAGTCGTCACCGCGCTGCTCTTCACCATCGGCAAATCGCTGATCGGCTGGTATATCGGCACCAGCGCCATCGCGACGTCCTACGGTGCCGCCGGCGCGCTGATGGTCGTGCTGCTGTGGGTCTACTATTCGGCCCAGATATTCCTCTTCGGCGCCGAGATCACCCGCGCCTATTCGGTGCGGAGCGGCAGCCGGCCGGACCTTGCGCCCGTGGTAGCGGCGGCCGCCAGTAATACGGAGAGATCAGCCGGTTCATCCAAGCCAGGCGTGTCGGATGGCGAGGTCGCCATTTGGATCGTCGTCAGCAGTCTGATCACCGTGCTTGTCCTGGAATTCTGGCAGCGGAGGCGCTGAGCAACCCGTCCCAGCCGCTTAACTTGAGGTCATCGGTCCTTAAGGTGGAACTAATACACCACTTTGAAGTTTGGCCTTCCAGCGGCACCGACTTTAGAAGCCGAGGCCGGCGATATTCGATCAGCCCGCGCTCCTGCCAGGCAGGCGCGAAGGCGAAGCCATCTCTATAGACAAATAAATCGGTCCACCTCATTCTGAATTTCAATCAATAAACCTCTGGAACGAAAGCCAGTTCCGGGAATTGGTATTTCGTCTCAGAAATATAGGAGGTTGCTATGGGACGCGGTATATTGCTTTGGCTGCTCGGAGTTCCGATTCCGATCATCATCCTGCTCTTGTTGTTCGCACGGTAGGAGCTTCACATGAACTCCGCAGTTACCGAGGTGGAAGTTTCCGGCAAAAAGGAATCTTCGTCATCCGCCGTGAGCTGGGGCCCGATCATCGCGGGTGCTTTCGCGGCATCGACCCTGACAGTGGTCCTGATGTTAGTCGGCTCCGGACTTGGGCTGACCATGGTTTCACCCTGGACCGGCGCAAGCGCATCGGCGGTTACTTTCGCGGTTTCGGCCGCGGTTTGGCTGGTCGTCGTGCAGTGGCTGTCGGCCGGATTGGGCGGCTATCTCACCGGCCGCCTCCGGGCAAAATGGGTCGGCATTCACGACGATGAAGTCACCTTCCGCGACACCGCGCACGGGTTCCTTGCCTGGGCGCTGGCAACGTTGCTTGTCGCCGGTGTTTTTGGCTCTGCTTTGTCGGCGACGATCGGCGCCGGTGTGCAGGCCGCGTCCAACGTTGCGTCGGGTGCGGCGGCGGGTGCTACGTCCGCGGCCGCGAGTGCCGCGACGGGTCCGACCGACAACAACAGCGTGGGTTATTTCGTCGATACGCTGTTCCGTCCGCCTGATGCCGGCGCCACGGCGACGGCCGGGCAGAACGACGCCGTCGCCACCGCCCAGGCATCGCGCATCCTAGTGGCGAGCGCCGCCAGAGGCGAAGTCTCGACCGACGATAAGGCCTATCTTGCGAAACTGGTCGCATCCCGCACCGGACTTTCGGAGGCCGACGCCGCCAAGCGCGTAGATACCGTGCTCGCGGCCGTCGACGATGCCAAGAACAAGGCGAAGGCGGCCGCGGATACGGCCAGGAAGGCAAGTGCCACTTTCGCGCTGGTCGGCGCTCTGTCGATGATCGTGGGCGCTTTCATCGCTAGTGTCGCGGCAGCGCTTGGTGGCAAGCAACGTGATGAAGACGAGGCACTGTTCGTTCGCGGCTGAGCTGACAGCCTCACTCGTAATCTTACCGCCCCTGAGCGGTTTGGTTTGATTGAAAAACCGAACCGCCCCTGTGAGATGCTCGATACCGTTGAAGGCGTTCTTGGCATGGCCCGAACGGATCAGCTCGTCGAGCTTGGCCTGGACGGCGGCGCATCGCGGTTCTGCGTGTTCTGGAACAGGAACACCATCACGACGGTGATGATCGTGGTGCCGGTGTTGATGACGAGTTGCCAGGTCTCACGCCGAGGAAAAAACGGCTTTGAACGACGCGGCGGTTCGGTGCCGTTCTCTGGCACTAGCCTGTGCTTTAGCTTATGCCCCATCGGCGAACTGATCTAGTTTGGACACGTTCGCAGTTCCAGTCTCAGCTCAGTACCAGGCAGCGATCAGAAACTTAGAATTAGGGACAGCGGGATGGCGGAGCCAGCAGACTTCAAGAAGGCTTCCGTGCTAAGGCACGCGTGACCTCACCAACGCGCCGGTAAAGTTGCTGCCGTCGGCGTGAAACCACAGGGCCGGCAAGGTCAATCCACCGCGCGAGATCGGCCGCACACTGCTGGCGAGCCGCGGACCCGACCGGCCATCGGTCAATCCAAGGACTTCGCACCTGTTTCGGGCTTCCAGAGAGGTCACCGGAGGCCGAGGAAGCTCAGTATGGCTATTATGATGACTATTGCTCCTACGAGCCAGATAAGATTGTTCATGGTCGCTCTCCCTATGTTGAGCAACGCCCGCGTCGCACCGGCGCGGGCGCATTTCGACCTCACTGCTTGACAATGATGCGCTGCTTGTCGCGGTTCTGAGCGTAGGTGCCCTTGTCGTAGGCCGTTTGTGCCTCCAACTGGTCCTTGGTGAAATTCGTGTAGAGATAGCGGTTGCCGTTTTTGTCGTTCATGAACTTGAGGTTCTCCATGCCGACGGCGACCTTCTTTTCGCCAATGCCGAGAAAGCCGCCGACGTCCACGATGATGGCATCGACCTTCTTGTCGCCGGTCAGGATGACGTCGCCGATTTCGCCGACTTTCGCATCGTCCGCGCCATAGACATTGGTGCCGATCAGATTTGCCGCGCTGATCTTGTCGGACGGCATCGTGGTTAGCGTCGATTTGTCGATAGAGGCCGTCGCGGTCTGGTCGGTCTTGGCAGGAGCCGTTTGATTGGCTGTATTGGTGGCGGGTTGGGTGTTGGCGGTATCATAGGCCTTGGTGTCGAAGTTAGGCTGAGCCTGAAGCTCTTCCTTCGTGGTTTTGGCGACGAGCCAGCGCTCGCCTTTCTTGTTGACCCATTCGATCTTGCTGAAATCATAGGCGACATTTTTCTCGCCGACACCGAGGAATCCCCCGACCCCGATGACGATCAATTTGGCTTTGCCGTCCTTGTCGAGGACAATGTCGTTGACGTCCCCGATCTTCGTCGCGTCATCGGCCGTGCTGTCATAGACAGCTGCGCCCATAATCTTGGACACGAGGCTTCCATCGGTCACGGGCGCGACGACCGCGGCTTGGGAAGTGGGCTTGGTCTTGTCCTCTGCGTAAGCTTGGGCGGTGCAGAGCGCAGTCGACAGCAGCGCAGCGGTCGCTCCGGTCACCAATATTTTCCGGATCATCGTAGATTTCCTTATGAGTTGCCTGGTTGATGGAACGCCGTTTTGTTTGCCGGCGTCACTTTCGACCAACGGCGGCGATTGCCTTACGTTCCGCGTCTGGGCACACGGTCCCAGTCGGAATAGACCGAAGTCCCAGCGGGGCGCTCAGGTGGCCCGTCGGAGCGCTTGAGCGCACTGCCTTGCCCGGCCAAGCGATCCTGCAAGCCATGTCGAAATCAGCGCTTTTTCGTGGTGGCTCGCCAACAGCGATGCTGGCTAAGGCTCTGCTTCAAGCAGGCGCCGCTCCGAATCGGGAGATGGGTGCTTTAATGCAATCCGCAATTTGTAGACTCCGGCGATGCATCGGCAGCTAGTGACTCCGTCCAGGCTAAAGGAGGGAGATGCCCGCGAACCGGGAGGAAAACGATGTCTGTCCAAGAAAAAGACTATCGAACGAACAGAGCCGACTATGCGGTCGCCTCAATGCAAGGGCGATCGGCCGCTGATGACGATCGCCATGAGACACTGGAAAGCAAGAAATCTCTGTGGCTAAGAGATCGGCGAATCGCTCGATTGGCTGCAAATCCGTGTGAAAGCTTGCCACCAAGAGCCAGGCCCCAGCGCGGGAATTAGGTCGTTGGTGCTTCGTTAGTCTGTGCCGTGTCTCGCCCCCCGAGCCCTACCTAGTCAGGTCTGGCGTGTGCTGGCCTAGCCCACCAGCCTTGCCGGACCGCTAGCACTTGGCCTTGAATCCGTAACGTCAGGACCCTTCGTTCGCATGACGGAATGCTCTCCCGAGAGCTGATATAACCCGGCCAGCCGGTGTGCGGTTTGTTTTGAGTTCCAGCCACCGGTCGGCCCGGTGGGTCTTCCTGAGCTGGCTTGCCGGGCCGCTCCCGCTTCAAGGACAAAGCGTCCAGCCTTTGCGCTTGCCCGGCGTCACCGCATGGTTGGTGAAATGCAGGTTGCGGTCATCGCGGCCGGCGTCGCGGCATTCATGGCAATAGAGCACCTTGAGCAGGTCATAGTGCATGCACGACTGGTCCGGCCCGAGCCGGCGCACCAATTCTGCAACGTCAAGGATCGCATGACGCCGGCAAGTGAGGCAGTCGACCGACATGCCCGTGCCGGCTTCGAGCTTCTTGCCGAGCGTGTCTTCTGTGAAGGGGAATTTCATCGTCTAAGGGCGATCCTCGTGAGATGGGTCGCCGCACCAAAAAGGATGATATTCCTAATTCGGCACTTTGCCAAGGTTGCCTTGCATACGCATCGGAAGCGAACCGGATACCCGGCCTGTCGGGGAAGTCGAGGGGCGACTTGGGCGTACAGGCCAGGCCTTACCCCGGTCTCGGACCCGGGGCAGATGCATATTATGCGCTACCTTGAAGCGCCCGGCATTAACAACGTTAGGCTTAGCTAATAAAAAGCCCCGCCGCCGGAGGACAGTCACGCCGACTTGCGGCCGGCCTTTGCTTTGTGCTGTCGCTTGATGCCTTCTTTCTCCAGGCTCTGGCGAAGCACTGAAGCGAGATCGACGACGTTCTCTTTTGGCTGTGGCACGGGTTTTGGCGCCTTCTTGCCCTTGCGCTTGGCATCGATCATGGCAATCAGCGCGTCTTCATAGGTGTCCTCAAATTTCGACGGATCGAACTTGGTCACTTTCTTGTCTATCAGAAGGCTGGCAATTTCGAGCAAATCCTCATCGTATTTCGGGCTTTTCAGATCGTCGAAAACGCTGCTCTCGGAAACCATCTCGTTGGGGGTACGCAGCTCGGTCAGAAGCATTCCCTTTCCGAAGGGCTGGATGACCACTTCTCGACCGCGTTGGTAGAGGACGACGCAAGACCGGGCCGCGACGCGCTTCCTCTTCATTGCCTCACGGAGCACTGTGAAGGCCTCGACCGCAGCTCCGTCGGCCGGAATGACATAATAGGGTTTTTCGAGATAGCGAGTGTCGATGTCGTCAAGGGCGACGAACTCGCTCACCTCAAGCGTGTGTTGCGAGGTCAACTTCAACTTCTTGATCTCGTCGGGCTCGATCTCGATGAAGTCGCCCTTTTCGGCCTCGTAGCCTTTGATCTGGTCTTCCGACGGGACAACATCGCCGGTCTCTTCATCGACGTAGGCGCTCTTGACCGGCAGACCGCCCTCCCGGTTGAGGATCTTGAAATGGACCTTTCCGGCCTCGCTGGTCGCCCCTACGAGCTTAACGCCGCAAGAAACCGAACCGACCTTCAGAAAACCTTTCCAAACCGCTCGTGGGGCCGCCATGTTCCAATCCCGTGATCATCCGATCAACAGGAACACCTGGCGCCGAGCGTGGTTCCAGCCGTCGAGTTTTCTTCCAAAAGTCCTTCAGCAGGCGTGGAGTCGGCAGGACAAGGCGTCGTCGGTTGCGTAGGCTGAATAGCCCGGCCTGCTTATCTTTGGATGACACAGGATTCGCAGGACCGGGCTACCCAGCGAGGCCAGGTTTGCTAGCCTACCTTTCAAGCTCTAGGGAAAGCTGATCTGGGTCGACTATGCCCTGTTGGAAAAGGTCCATTACCTTCACCGCTATTCGTTCGCGGTCAACCATGCACGCGAGCTTATGCTTCGCGCAGTAGTCGGTGACAGCTTTTGCAAGGATTGCGAGCTGGGCGGAGTCCGCCACACAATATGCCGGCATGCTTGTCTTCCCAAAAGCATGATAGCCGCTCCCAAGCGCCCGCGTGCCTCTACCCGGTACGGACGACCCGCGTATCATCGACTCAAATGTGACTGCTACGAGTCAATTCGAGGTGCAATTGACATGGGCCTAATCGGAGTGCCGGGACCATCAGGTTTGCTCCCGGAAATCCTTGAGCGAGGCGTGGCGAAGCTTCTCCTCGCCCTTCAAGAACTTCACCCGACCGACTAAGGCCTGTGGGGATTGAACGAAGCCGCTAACGCGGCATTTGGCGGATCGGTTTGCGGGTGACGCTTCTGTTTTGAAGGATTGTGGCTGTTGAAGCGCAATCTCGAGAACAGGAGCAATGAGATGGTCGAGTTGAGCCC